>NZ_JAQOSO010000073.1 GCF_030068505.1 Roseofilum capinflatum BLCC-M114 | reverse complement strand
GGTCGTTAGGTCTTGCCCCGCTTCTTTCTGGAGCGCTCTGAATCGTTACGAAGCGACGAATCGCTGAAACGCTTACTCCGTATGCTTTCCGTAAGTTTCGCTTTCTAAACGACAATTTACATTTCGCTGGTTTTAAGTTCGATTTCTTAGTGCGGATACCGCGATAACGATCGCCGCCTTCGGTCGATTTCGTCAGCGACTCGCCTACGTTTTGAGAAAATGACAAAATCAAAATCGCATTTTACAGAAACCTTACGCTGTATGCTTTACGTAAGTTTCGCGGCTAAATGACAATTTACATTTCGCCGCTTTTCATTAGCGCCCACAGCGCCCGTTTACGCTCTCAACGTTCCTAAGCGCCCGCCTCGCCCGCCGCGCCCTTTTACGCTTTTAACGTCCCGAAGTGGCCGCCTCGCTCGATTAAAACTCGAACACGCTACGAGAGCGAGGCGGTCTCGCTATCGTGTAACGACTCCCTTATGCTGGATTCAGTAAAGGGATTAGAAACAAAATGGAAAAATTAAAAGTAGAAATTACGCTATCACCGCTTGAGGGGCTTTGGCTTGAACGAGCGGCAGAGAAAAACGGATACATGATAGAGGAAGCGGCTAAGTTGTATTGCGTGTATCAACTAAAGCAGGAGTTGATAGAGCGCGGCTTGGCGGATCTATTCGCATTCATCAATAAATTTGAAGCCAGGGAATTTGATATATCTAGCGCCCGGATGGATGAGTTAAGAAGCGGCGATCGCCCTACGGATGAAGAAATGGAGATTCTCGTTTCGTATTGCATTCTCGATCCGTTCATATTATTTCAGCTCCGCGATCGCCCTCACCGTGAACGAGTTCGTCACACGAACAACAAACGCCGCGAAAACCTTAAATCGTAGTCGAGCGCGGCGGTCGTAGTCGAGCGCTAACGAGGCGCGGCGCTCGTAACGTTACGAAGGCGATCGCTAACGATCGCCGCGCTTCGTTCACATCCGCTTACGTCTTTAGCGATCGCCGCGCTTCGTTAGCGATCGTAACGTCCGAAGGCGATCGTTCACATCCGCTTACTTCTTTAGCGATCGCTGCGCTTCGATAGCTCAATTTTTAGGTTATCGCTCTAGAAAGCTAAATAACCGCCTAAAATATTTAGAACGATTTAGCTTTACTCTTTACCGCTTCGCTCCGTCTTGTAGCGCCTAAATCGCTTTCTGTATAGGCTTTGTACGCATCTTAAGAAAATTCTTGACATAATTAAATATTTAGTGTTATACTAAATTTACGATTAAAATCGAATCAAATCGCTAAAGATAAAGGAAAGTCACCATGGCATACGCTAAAAAATCAGAAATCTCTCTCGATATAGAAGCGGCGATCGATATTCCCGCCGAATTTGAAGAAACGTTCACGGGTGAGCGCCCTGAAAACTTTCCGCTCCCCGCCGAAATCTTTCCATTAAATCGCGGACGTTGTTGCACTCTTCTCGGAAAGTCCGCCGCTTGGATGAATACTGTCGTAGTTAAATCCTTCGCAACGTTATTCGACGGAATGCCCCAGGCGGAAATCTCATCTAAAATTACGCCTGCTGAATGGCAGTTAATCTGCTGGGTTATGCATCATAGCTACTCTGAAATTCCGGTACGTGACGCTGCTGGCAACATCGTCTACGATGCTGACGGTAACCCCGAAACCACAGAAAACCCTCACAAACTAACGCCTAAGCAAATGCGTAAGCGTATCTCGGAATTATTCGCTAACCCGTCAGATACCCAACGGTTACCCAAAGGTTCTGATAATGGTTACACTGACGATAGCGGTGACGATTTCTTTAACAAAGCTTGCAACAACGCCTTAACCGTATCTCGCTCTCGGAAGCTTACCGCTTCTGAAGCTCGGCAGGAAACAGAGATTAACTACCTATCGCTTGAGCATATGTTTGACCAATTCGAGCAGGTTCTAACCGAGTCAATCGCGAGAAAAATGGAGGCGATTACGGAGCGGAGTATGGCTAAAGCTTCTACCGTTAGCAAAGCTGTTACCGCTAAGGATTTGGGAAAGCACCTGGAGGCGCTGACTCCGGAAGCGGAGTAGGTCGGTTAGCTTCCGTTTTCCTTTGGATCGTTATCTTTCTTCTCATCCTATAGCGCACCGTAGCGTTACGAGCGCACCGTAGCGCTACGAGCGCACCGTAGCGTTACGAGCGCACCGCCGACGAATCGAGCGAACCGTAGCGTTACGAGCGCACCGCCGACGAATCGAGCGCACCGCCGACGAACCAAAAATAAATATAGGAGTCCTTCACACCGCTTACGAGCGATAAAGGACTCCTATAACGCTAAAAATAAAGGGATATATCTATTATGACTGAAGTAATTGAACACCCCGATGGAGATATTAAAACCCCGAACGCTGGATTGAAAGGGACTCTTAGCGCCGCTACTTGTCTAGCTCTTCTTTTCGCCTTTGGAGTATCGTTCAAAATCGCTAAAGGCGGTGACGGTTCACCTCCTCCAGTTCAAGCGGTAGCGCCGGTAGTGCCTACCGTAGCATCGCAGGCGGTAGTACCGGCAGCGCCTACTCAAGCAGCGACGGCAGAAGAGCAGATTAAATCGCTTCTTAGTGAGCGCGACTATATCGCTGAAGGAATGCTTCGCGACCTGGGAGATAATTTAGACCTTCTCTTAGGCGATGTTATCTGCCGTCGTCGTGATTATTTTTTAGATAAAGCCACGGAATCTTTAGAGCGTGAGGGTATTCCTGTCCTGACTTCGCTAAATGGTGACTTAGCTTATGTAATCGCTAAAGGGCGTGAGGAGACACTAAAACGCTCTCGGTTCGATGGTGACCCTGAATCACAAGCGATAGCAAGAGCGATAATCCTAGATTTGTTCGCAGTCGAAAGCGCCCTCAGAGCTACTGTCCTGGGGGATGAGCAGCGATGCAACGGAATCACGCCGGGTTTAGTTTGGGGCGAAGGCGATCGCCTACGGATTTATATATCGGAATCGCAGGAGCGGTTAGCACGCGGGATTAAACGCAGCGCACCATAGCGAACGCAAACGACCGCAAACGAACGCAAACTACCGCAAACTACCGCACCGCAAACGAAATTTAAGGAGAAGAAAATGACTAAATCAGCGCTAATAAAATCGTTGTACGCCGGAACTAACTTAGGGTTAGGGATTGTCGCCGCTTTATCTATCAGCGCCGGGCTATCGAATCGGAATCTAATTGTAGGAAGCGCCGCGCTAACTCAAGGAATCTTAATCAATATGGGCGTTATTCACCGCCATCGTAAGCACGATCTAACCCTCGATGACTATGTTGGTTCTATGACTTCGCTTTCTACTGATATAGGCGAGGCGCTATGGGCGGTCGTCGATTCCGTTCAAGTCAAAAAAGCGGGTAAGAGCGTCGTAGAAGTTAGCCCAACGTTTGCGCGTAGGTTTCTCGAAGCGGGAAAAGAGAAAGCCCGCGAGCGCTTCTGGGCGCTTTTCGATGCGTTTAATCAGGGAAGCTGCATTTTCGCAGGTTCCCGTGGCTCAGGTAAATCTACAGCGATGCGTTACGCGGTTGCAACTCGGATGCTTGAAGACCCTAACGCAGAATTAATCGTTATCGACCCCCACTACGACCCCGATGAGACCGTTTGGTTACCCGGCGTATCGCCCTCTGAACATTCCGCTTTCGTCGTTCGCGACCCAGAACGGGCGTTAGAAGTGATGCGGGAAACATTAGCAGAAGGCGAACGCCGCGAACGCGAGAACCTTAAAAAAGAGCCGCGCACCATTCTCGTTGTAGATGAGTTTCAGATGTTAGTCGATGCGACAGACGCTCTAGATGAGATAGCGCACATCATTAAACAAATCATGAATCGCTTTCGCAAGTATCGCGTTGACGTTATTTTGGGGCTACACTCGCTTAAGAAGCTGAATACGGGATTAGATTCAAGCGCTGTGAATCAAATGAGCATTTTAGCTCTAGGAAACTTGATTAACGATACGGCTACTATCGTTCCGAGTAATTGGAATCGAAACGAACTAGACGCACATCGTCAGCGCTTAGGTAAATATTCAGGAATTTTAGCACCGCTCGATAAAAGCCCCGAAGCGGTAGCGCTTCCGGACTTTCCGAAGCTCTTCAAAGAGCTGCCTTCCTTCCGCTTACCTGATAGCGATCCAGACGTTTGGCTTCAGAGAAACGAATCGGACTTAAACGACGCTTACGCCAAAGGTGCGCGATCGGTGCGGGCGCTTTCTGAGGCGCTCGGTATCCAGCGCCTCAACGATGATCCACGTTACCGGGCGTTAAAAATTTTCATTGATTCCAAACTTCGCTCTAGCGTTGATGCGGCATAATGAACTTAGCCGTTAGTAACCCAAGGGTTACTATTTAGCAACCATTAGTAACCCATTGAACACCGTTGAGTAACCATAGGAGAAATTGCTCATGATTAAGAACTTAGGGAATTTATTAATAGCGATGGCTTTCGTAGGCGCGGTAGGAAGCGGATTAATCTCCTTCGATGGCGGTGGCTTATTCGATTTTGGTCGCCGTACCGTTATCTTTCTTCTAAGCGGCGGAAACAGCACAAATGCTATACCGCAATCGGTTCCGTCATCGGAAGGAGCAGTACCCCCGGCTAATAGATCCGATTTCGGTTATTAAGCCATTAGCGGTAACCGGTTCCGTAATCGTTACCGGCTACCGCTTTAACTAATAGAACTTAAACGCTATTTAGCGTAGGGAAAATGAAGGGTTTACAGACATTTTTGATTATTTGCCTAACCGCCGCGACACTTAACCTACTACAGCAGCAAGGGCTTCTAGAAGTAATCGCTAGGAATATAGGCTTACAAGAACAGTACAGGGAATACTTATCGGAAACGGAAACGAGAGCTGAAGAAGATGACGCACGCACAAGTACAAACACACCCTCTACAGAGAGAAGAGCGAACCCAGACGGAGTTACTCAAGATCCAAACGCAACTACTCAAGCGCCAAATGGATCTACTGGAGAGAGTAGCAGAAGCTTCCGAAGAAACTAAAGACGCTACAACTACGAGCGCCGGATGGCCATTCTTAGGGATATGCAGCGCTTGGCTAGCGTCGCTCTATGTGGCGACTTATATTAACTTCGTCGTAGGCGCTCTCGGTGGGATGATTCCCGACTTCCTTAAGCCTGCGGTTCCATTCATATCGCATGTGGAGACGGTAACGGGTTCGCCTGCGGTAATCGTTTCAGTAGCTGAAAAGTGGGTAGGAAAGGATTTTAACGCAGGCAAGACCGCGCAGTGCGCCTATTTCGTTCGCCGCGTCCTGAGCGACGCTGGCGTTAGCGTAGGCGTTACCACCGCGCCTTACGACGGCTACGCATCCGGCGAAGGGTTCGCTAATAGCTTCTTCGGAGCAGACATCGGTACGCTAATCGAGAGTAAAGAAGCGCTCCGACCGGGCGACCTCGTAGCATTCGCTAATACTTACGGTGAGTGGGAAAGCGGAACGATTACGCACGTAGGCATCTACGTGGGCGATGGGCAAATGGTAGACCGCCCGACCGCGAACGAGCCGGTGCAACGGCGCTCTATAGATACGTTTACGTTTGCCGTAGGCGTTCGTTTACCTGGTGTCGGTTTACCCGCATTTCCCGACACTACCGCGCCTGTATTCGTTAGCAACGTCACGAGCGCAACCGTGAACGCATCGAAAGCGGATAAGGACTATACAGGCTATCCGCTTGAGCAGATTGCGATTGATTTAGAGCAACGCTATGGCATCGTTGCAGATTTCACGATCGCCAACGGGAATCATGAAAGCGCCTACGGCAGCGCTATCATAGGCGGCGACAATTGGTTTGGGGTTAAAAGCGTCAATGGCGCGGGCGTAGCGACTAAGACGACGGAATGGTACGGCGGTACGGAGACGAGCGTAACCGATTCTTTCTGTAACGTCGGCTGCCCAGATTCTTTTGCGCGTACTATCGTCAACATCTTAGCGGAAAAAGGATTATCGCCTCATGGTATGAGCGCTGAGGAAATAACCGCAAACGTAGCCTCCGTATACGCTACAGACCCCGCGTGGGCTGATAAGATGCTTCAACATATACGACGCTTACGCTCGTCTACGGGCGTTTAGCGCATCGAATACGATCGCCTGCGTTAGATTTCGATGCGGGCGGTCGCCTATACGCATACGAACTTAAACGAACGTAGCGATACGCACTACCAATACGTTTACTAAAGGAGAAACGAAAAATGAAACTAAAAAAAATCGGAATCGGATTCGCACTAATCGCGGCGGGCGCTATCGGCTCGTCGGTGGCTTTTAACTACCTATCCGCTTCTAAAGCGCCAGAACCTACGTCCGTAAGCGAGACGGAACAGATAACGAACTTATGCGATGACCTCTACCCAGGCGCGGGGTTTAGCGTATTCGTTGAGGGTCTAGAACCATTCGAGTCTGGAGCGCTTGCGGGGGATAGCCGCGAATTCGGGTTACAAAATATTTTGCGACTGGCTAAACCAGCATCCCCCGCTCCGATTGATTTCAAGCTTAACGCCTACCCCCGACGTTGCGATATGGAGATAATCGTTAACGCTTCAGAACCGCCGGTACTTATGGAAGGGTACTTGATAACGTATAGCCAACGCGACACAGACGTAATCGATGCGTCCGGCGATGTTATAGCGGACGCTGCTGCTATGGCTAATCAAGACGGATACGAAATCGGTAGACGTATCGAGGCTTTCGGACTCGAAACGTATCGCTTGGTTATTAAGTAACGATCGCGGCGATCGCCTGCTTCCGTTCGAGTTCGCATACGAGCGCGGGCGATCGCTAACTAAACGATTACGGAACTAATACGAAACGAAAACTAATAGGAGCGTAGACGATGCCTATAAGCGCAAAAAGAAGCACAACTTTACTTAATTCAGATAGTAAGTTAAGCGGGTTAAATAAAGACGAAGCCGGTTATTGTAGTGGCGTTATAGATAACTACCGTTTCAGATATTGGAGTACAGGCGGACTTTTCAAAAGCAGATTAAAGTACGGTTTCTACGAAGTTACTATAAAATGCGAAAAAGAAAATAACGAGTTTATTAATGTTATTTGTCGCTTATTAAATCTAAATGGAACTAACTTAGATAAATTTAGCGACCTTACCGATTTCTTATACGCTCTCGGTTGCTTTGATAAACCCGCAGGCGAATCACCTATTAAAGACTATAGAATAGACGAGCTTTTTAATTACGTTATAGGTTCTACTATCCGCTTTAAGTTGAAACGCGGCGCAGACGGGGATAATATTCTCGATTCTGAAAGCGTTTTATTAGTCTCTCGTGATGATACTAAGCAGCGCCCATTAAAACACGGTATCGCTGACTTTAACCCGTTATCTTATAGACTCGATGAAGAGGGATTCTATACTGCTAAGGTTACCGATTCAAGATTCAAGCGGGCGGGTAAGCGGTATAACCCCGCTACTAGAGAAGAGTTCAAAGTACCAGATCAAGTAATCATCGATTTCTCCGTACTTCGTGAAGGTGGCTTCTATAAGAGCGTTAGTAGCTGCTATACTCTCTACCTAAACGACGTTAAGTTATATACTTTCGATGAGTACGTCGAGGATGAGGACGGCATGTTAGTAAGCGAAGACGAAGGCGTTTTATTATCCGAACTTAATCTAGTCGGGAAGAACTTCAAATTCAAACGCTACGAGCGCTACAGCAGCGACAACAGTTTCCGAGTTGACTTTAACTCTATAGTTTGGTTGGATGTAGAGTTACCGGAACCGAAGGATAAACCCGTTAAGCCGCTACCGTTTCCAGACGTAAAGCATACAACTTTATCGCTATCATCGTCTAACTTATTAGCGCTTAATTCCGGTTTATTTAGTCAAGAATTAGGAGTAAAGAAAATGCCGACCAGCTTCAAATATCGCGAAAAAGTATTAAACGAGATTAAACGTCAAGAGGGTTATAAAAGCTTACTTAAAACGCTTCCGTTGGCGAGGATTAACTATCGGAAACTAGACGACTACTTCGACTTCGATAAATTCAAAGAAGACTTCATTTTTTATTACTACGCACAAGAGTCAGGCGGTTTCGATATACCCGAAAGAATAGCGGATGAGGATTTAGCTTCTCTCCGCTTCGGTCTTAACGCTATAGTAGCTGGCGAGTGTAAATTCCTATGGCTTAAAGATGACTTACTCGAAGCGTTGCGACATACGGAAAAACCGCCAGTAGCCGAAATTGAACAAGTAGCGCCCGTTATTTGCCTGTTCACGCCGAAAGATTCGTTTAGCGCTTACTCCATCCGCTATATTAAAATCTTCACTACTAAGATGGATAGCAACGAATACGCTTCTGCTTTTCGTGAGGATAATATAGCGCTATTCCCCTCACCCGTTTACCCGGAGAGCGTTAAGAAGTCGATTCTCGCTACTACGATTAGAATATACACGACTACTTACGATTTTTTCACTACGTTTAGAGTCATAGATGGGATTCTAGATCGCGGCGGTGAACAAATCGAAACCGGAATCGAATACGAAGAGAACGACAAAGCGTTCATCGATGAGGTTAACGATTTGTGCTTTAATTTTCTCCTGTATCTTTCAACGAAACCTGAGATAATCGAAGCTGAACCGAGGGAAGCTACCAAAGTAAGCGGGAAAGGATTTGGTAAATCCGAGAAGCGTTTATTAGAGCCTCAAATGGTGGGCGCTGACTATAAGCAATCTATCGAGAGCAAGCGCACCCCAGGCGGCGGTACTCACGCATCACCGCGAACCCATTGGCGTATGGGTCACTGGAGAAGAGTCGCTATAGGCGCGGGGCGCGTAGAGCGTTCATGGAGATGGATTAAGCCCGTACTCGTCAACCCGCCGGAAGCGTGACGAGCGCAAAGTTACGATCGCCTTCGGACGTTTCGAGCGCTATAATATCGACAGAAGCGTAAACTCCCCCTGGAGCAATTCCTAATCCGTTAGCGCTTCGTTAGCGTCCGAAGGCGAAAGCCGCCCTGACACAAAATAAGCACTAACCAATAAGAAAACGCCCCGTAGCGATACAGGGCGTTTTCGTTTTCGCTCGTTTCGAGCGTTAGCGAACCACTAACGGAACGCTAACGGAACGCGGCGATCGCTTAGTGTATAGAGGATTTCTCATACATAGCCATAGCATGAGCATCTCTTATAAGTTCATTCATTGGTCTACCGCGCTTTTTTTCGATTGCATACTCCCTATCTAGATTTTCCCGCTCCTCTTTCGTGTAATCCCCCGCCTCACGCTCTCGCTTGTTGCGCTCCAGGTCACTTATTACGTGACGAATGCGAGAGACGTGATAATCCGGGAATTCACCGCGTTCGAGCTTACCGAGCATCTCTTCGAGCAGTAGGTCTTTCTCGGTTGAGTATTTGTAATCACACCGCCTACCGTTAAGCTCTTTAAGCTCTTTGAACGTTTCGGTGTAATTAGCGCGTTCGGGAATCTCCTTAAAGTCTGGTTCGCCTATGTATCCTAACTTCTGGCTGATCAGACGTATCCCCATGTTGAACAATTCCGATCGCGTAATCTGAATACCATAGATATCCGCTCTGTAAATGATTTGCGCCATCATTGCATCGCAATCACTGTCGAGGTTGCAAAAAACTTTCCGAGTAACCTTCCGCTTCGTTGGTTTCTGCTCGTCAAATATATTCGCTTTCGTTTTCTTCTGCTTCGAGTTCGGAATTATGCGTCTAGACCTTGCCATGGTTGTCTCCGTTTGTCGTCTCGTTTAGTTTTTGATTCTATTTCGTTAATAATAGCGTATTTAACTATTGTAAACAAACTATGTCTAATGTTCAGTTAGGTATATTTTAACTTATAAGTCCTATTTATAGTTTAACGTAAAATTCAGCGATAAATTTACGTCTATTCACGCATAAAAGTTTAAGCGATGTCAGGTTAACTACTATATTAACGCATCGAATCGGCAGCGCTTATCGAAGTAGTACGAGATAGCGAATATAATAATCAAACGTAAACTCAGTAAGGGTTTATTCAGCTATAATAAGGAAAAAGTTCAATTTTTCTATTCTAAGCATTCGGGTTCCGAATATATTGCAAATGAGACAGACAACGGAAAAAATAAGAGAAATCATTGATGCCACTTTTCCGCTCTATAAAGAGGGTAAACTTACTATCCGACAGATAGCGGAAGAGTATAATATTTCGACCGCTTCCGTTCGACAATTCCGAAAAGGCGCTTACTGGGCACAGAAGGAGCGACAATGGAAACAAGAGAGTCATAAGCGACGATGGGCAAGACGTGCGGAGGCGCATAGGGAGTTAATGAGCTATCGCGAAGAGTATCGCCAGGAGCTTGAAAAAATGCGAGATGCTATTCGCGTTTGCAGTCACACTTATTTAGCGATCGCCAAGCAATTCGCATCGATTAGCGCCCGCGCTGCCGTTCAATTATCCCAAGCCATGGAAGGGGACGCGATCGCCGCTTGTCGAATGATCGACGAGAATAAAATAGCGAAAGTCGCCCTAGATAGCTCGTCGCTTTCTAAAGTGGGCGCTGACCATTTGAATGACTTAAACGCCGTTTACGATTTGTTAGAACTTCTAGATGGTGCTGGGACGCTGTACAAGCGCGAAAACAACGATAACTAACGCCGGAAACTAACGCACCGTAAGCGATCGCAAACGCTCGACGTAAACGCACCGTAAATAAACGAAACTGGGAACAAACGATGATAGTTAATCTAGGAATTGACGAAATAAGCCCATACGAGGGAAACCCACGGAAGCATTCAGAAGCGCAGATACAGGCGCTGGCTTCGCTTATGGGGCGCTTCGGGTTTCACGATTCGCACGCGATCGCTGTTGACGAAAGCGGGGTAGTAATATGGGGTCACGGGCGTTTACTCGCAGCGAAGCGCTTAGGACTTAAAGAAGTCCCTGTCGAAGTTATCCCTGGTTTACTAGAGGAAGAAAAACAAGCGCTTCGCATCGCAGACAATGCGGTAGCAGATGAGTCAAAGTGGGATTTAGAGAAGCTTCAGGAGGAGCTTTTCACGCTATCGACCACGGACATCGATATCGACTTACTTCGCGTCCCGGACGATTTAATCGATAGATTGATGCAGGATTTACCCGCTACCGCTAAAAAAGATTTCAAAGCTAAAGAACCGTTTTTTATAGCAGACGAACGCAGCGAAGACGAACGCAGCGAAGACGAACGCAGCGATAGCGACGAAGACGAACGCGACGATAGCGATAGAACCTACTGCAAAGAGATTATATTAAGATGCGAATCTATAGAGGATGTTTACTGGTTATCTAATGTAATAGGTCAGAAGATTAACGAGAAAACCACTATTCTTTATATCCCTAAACGCTCGCAATCGATAGCTAACGCTCGACATTAACGGAAGTGAAAAATGAGTAAGACGAAATATAAAGCTAAGAATAAGAAAAATAAAGCAAGCGAGCTACTATCTATCGCTGAACTAAACGAATTAATCTTCGATGACCGCCTGCTTATTGTTCTCGAATCAGTAGGGGAGGACATTACTTTAATTAGCGATCGCCATGGTGTAACTGAAGAGCAAATTATAGAATGGCGTGATGAAATATTAGCGGGTTATTCTATTCGTGATTCTGTGGCGTTGGCTACTGCTCTATGTAATTCGATAATGCAAACGGCGTTAGAGAGCGTTAGAAATATCGACGTAGCGCGATCGGGATATAAAGACTTAGAAAAGGCATACTCCCTTATGGATAGTTCGCTGACCTTTATCGGTGTTATTCGAGGCGCGATTACAGAAGAGGGAAATATTCTAGCGCTTTCAGAAGAAGACTTAGAATATTTTGGCGCTTCAATGTCTAAAGATGATTTTGATTACTAATTTAATCGAAAGCGCTACAGAAAGCGCTAACGCTACCGAAAGCGCTAACGATACAGAAAGAGCGCCCACTAACCGCAAGCGCTCCACCAGGGTGCATATACTTCTTTAATTTTATCGCTTATATTCGTATGCCGGCGTTTACTTTTTCGCTTCGCTAGTTAGCGATCGCTCCTGACGTTATCTATCGCTTTCTGAATTGATGTAAACCAAATACCGAGAAGGTGATCGATACGAACCAAGCGAAAAGAAAGCGGGTAAGAGTTGACTCCTATCCGCTTTCTTTTCGTATGTTGGCGCTTACTTTTTCGCTACGTCTATTTAATGCGAGTAGCAGATATCGCCTAGAAAAATTTCCTCTTGTCCGCGTTGATAGTCAACATCATCATCCATCGCATCGCGGTATCCCGCTCTATATGCGTATCCTTCCTCAATCATGTCGAATCCAGCGTACCAGTCCTCATACCCGCGCCGGAAGTCGCGATCGTAATCATATCGAGCGTCGCTTCCTTTGATATATCCGAGACTGTAGAACTGTCGCATATAGTGATCTTTGATTTCCTGATTAGGCGCTTGATTATTCAACGCATCAGTAATACCCTGGCGAACCATGATAGATCCGGGGCAAGCATCACGGCGCGATTCGAGGTGATAACCAATGGTGGGGTCATCATAGAAAGATGTGAACGCTTTAACGTATTTTGCGGTAAAATTAGATTTCATTGGATTACTACTCCATGATTGAGAAGAGGAAGCGAGAACTTTGGTAGGCGATCGCTTCCTCTTCTTGTGTATAACCACAGTATAACACCAAAACTAAAATTATGTCAAGTGTTTTTAATAGGATAGCTTAAACGCTTACTACGAAAACGATCGCCGCGTTACATATAGAGGAGTCAACGCACCGAAAGCGACCGCTAACGCACCGAAAGCGACCGCTAACGCCCGTAACGATAGCCGGCGATCGCCGCGTTACATATAGATAGACAAACGATAGCCATCGATTAACCATAGAAAATTTTTTATATAAAAACACTTGACATAATTTTAGTTTTAGTGATATACTGTGGTTATACACGAAAACGGAAAGAGGATTTAAGCCATGTTCACCAACACTACAAACTTCGGAATCGAAATCGAATTTACGCACAACCAAATTCAAACGGCACGCTACAACACGGGAAGTACAAATCATCCGGTACGCATCGAAATCGCACGCAAATTAAACGAAGCGGGTATTAACTGCCACAATATCGGGTATACCCATCGCGTGATGTCCGGCTGGAAGCTCATCTACGATAGCTCTTGTGGTTTCGAGCTTGTATCGCCCATCCTCACGGGTTATACCGGGCTTAACGAACTTAAAACCGTCTTGCGGGTCTTGCGTGAGTGCGGCGCTAAAGTAAGCGCAAACTGCGGAACTCACGTTCACTTCGATGCGAGATCGCTACAGTTCCGCGATATCCGCCTAGCCTGTGAACGTTGGGTAATGTGCGAAGATTTATTTGATTGCTTCCAACCACGCAGCCGTAGAGCGAACAATAATCAATTCTGCCAAGGTCATCGCGATACTATCGATGATGTTAGAAGAGCCGCTTCTCTTCCTTCGCTAACCTATGCGGTAAACCGTGGGACGCGCTACCGCAAACTTAATCTAGAAGCATACGCACGCCACAAAACAATCGAAATCAGACACCATGCGGGGACTCTGAACTATACGAAAATATCCAATTGGATTAAGCTACAGGCGATCGTTCTATATGGAAAGAACGAGATTACAAATGATGGTATGCGCTCTAAATTTGATAGCCTATTTACCGCTCCCGCCACTACTACAACCCGACCTCTAGGTAACGTTGCTACTGTAACCGCTTCAGATAAATTAGCTCACATCAAACAGCTCTTCTACTCACAAGCTAACCTGAGAAACACTAAAGAAATTCATAAGTGGGCTGAAGATTGCGGAATCGATAAATTTAACCTAAAGCGGAAAGATGAATGGATTCGCTTATACCGTACCTACTTCGCGATGTACCGCCCCGTTGCCAGAGAAGAAGTAACACTCACGTCCGATAACGCGGCACTGGAAATGAACGAGATTAAGAACTTCTTCCTATCACGGGCTAGAGGGTTCGGACGTGAGCTAACCGCCGCATAAGGAAGCATCATTACCGCTTCTCTGCGAAGCGGTAGTAAACCCAACGACCTACAACGATACGACCGCCGACGACCGATACGACCGCTAACAATACTAAGGAGACCTACAATGTTTTTCAACAAACCCAAAGATACGACCGCAAACGATACGAATCAAGCGACCACTAAACTAGAGGACTTATTTACCATGCGCTATCTACTTAAAATCCCTGGGCAATCACCCGAACTAATCGAAGCAGAGAGTAACGAAGCCTGGTTGACGACCATGAGAGAAGGTAGCCTATTTGGTCATATGGAGACCGATGAAGAATACCTTAAAGGTTACGCCTTCCGAGTTTCAGAATGCTTAAACGACCCTAGATATAAAGAGGTAAACGGTCTCGCTGATTTGGTAGGGTTGCTAGTCGCTGATGGTTTCCTTCACGTAGTCCCTTAGCACCTACGAGCGCCCCATGACGGGGCGCTAGAACGAAAGTAAACGATACGAACGAAAACGGAGACAAACGATGATTACAGACCTTACTCCGCTTGAGATAGAAGAAGTTAAAAACTTCATCGATAAGCTACCGCTAACAGGGACTGAAGCGGAAATAAAAGAAGCGCGGGCGATTCTTAAAGCTAATTTGCTAACGGTACATTTGCTGGTCACTGGGAAAACTAAAGTACCGGAATCGGCGCGTTATTGGATCGATTGGATGGCTTTTATTGACGAGGGACAAAACGATGATTAACGCTACCGCCCGCACCGGAAACTTAAGCGCATACGAGAGCCACGCGAAAAAAGCGATCGCCGCACTCCATGATTATGACCAGGGGACTTATCGCCGCTTAATCAAAGCGGAGGAAGAAGGGGATAAAAAAGCATTTTATATGGCGATTGCTTCATTGGCGCTAACTGCGAAGTGCGAAAGCGAAGTCAACGCGGACATGCTAAGAGGGTATCACCGCTTGCGTGATTATTTTTTAACGTTGGCGAAAGACAAACGCTTTAAGGGAATAAAACGTGAGCTAAAGGATATCGCATCAAAGATAGACCCCGACCGCGTTGAGCAGTTATCGCTCTTCTAACGTTCCGAGCGCTGGTGCTATCGCTCGGTTCCGTTTGCGCTCGTAGCGATAGCGTTAACGCTCGGTTCCGAGCGCAAACGGACGCAGCTAACGTAAACGGACGCAGCTAACGTAAACGGACGCAGCTAACGTAAACGGAATTAATTAGAATCTAAAAAATAACGATAAAAAACTAACCGGGCGTAAACGGAACCGAGCGCTAACGAAAATAAAAATTAAATAACTTTTAGCGTTACCATAGTAACCAATGGGATACTAACGGTAATAGCGGTAAGTATGGATAGGGATAAATTTGGGCGATTCTTGCCCAGCGATGAAGAGAAGCGGACGGTAAAGCTTACTCTAACTAAGTCAACATACGAGCAGTTACGCGCCAAAGCGGAAGAAGAGGGGCTTCACCTCGCAGTTATGTGTAGGGATATCTTAATCGATTGGTTACAGCGCTCGTCTAAGACTCGCGGCGGGCGCGGCGCTATCGATGGCGATCGCAACGATAAGAAACGAAACGATAGCGTTATCATCCCTGGGCTTATATGTTCGTCTTGCGGACTCGAAGCGGTAAGAAAGAACGGTCACACGCAATATGGAAAGCAGCGCTACATATGCACTAATTGCGGTAGCCGATCTCAACCTAAGAGTATGTAGCGCCCGGTAACGTGCGTCGGTGGCGTTGCGGTTCCGGGCGCTAACGTCAGCGCTGGCATCGTAAACGGGCGCTAACGTTAGGCGGCGATCGTTAGCTTGAATAACTCTATCCGCTTCTTAAACTCTGGGTAGTAATGCTCGATTAGCTCGTCACGACTAAACTCGAAAACTTGCGCTCCTTCTGGGGAACCGATGACGACTTGCGCCCCGCAAACGTTTAAGTATCCCCAATGATACTCGATAGCCCTTAAGTAAGCGCTGACTTGGAGAACGTAGTCGTCTATCCATTCTCGTTTTTTAGGTCTACGCGACGACTTCCAGTCGATAAGCCAATTTTTACCATCATCCAGCGAAGCGATTAAGTCGCAAGTCCCCGCGAAACCATCAGGATGCCATAACGCTTGTTCGATTGCTATAACGCCCTCTACACGCGATATAAACGGCAGGAATGATGCGAACCAGGGGAATATCTCGAAATTAGCACAAGCCTCGCCTGAGATTAAGTAACGCTCTATCGCCTCGTGTATCAACGTACCGCGTTCGCCTGCTTCCTTAAAAATACGTTCGGCTTCTTCAACGCCTACCCGCTCTCGCCATGCTGATATTCCAGCGTTATCCTCTTTAGTTGCGTGCAACAACGTCGTTACCGATGGGTAGGCGATCGCCTCGTCTACCCTGTAGTACCGTTTACCGTCTCTAGATTCTCTTTTCATGTCCGCTCCGTTTAATATTCTTATCGGTTTACTGTGTATCGTTCCGTTGTTATCGCCTACGGTACGCTACGGGTTACTCACGGGTTAACGTGAAAAAAATCGTTCCGTAGGCGGTAATAGCGCCTACTGTGCGCTATGCCGCGAAGCGACCTCATCGTAAGCTCTTATGAAAGGCTCAGAGTGGCGGATACCGTAATAGGCGATGAGCATCGCTTCGGCTCTCCCATGGTCTTTCTGGCGCTTTAGCAACTGCCAATGGTCGGGGAATATTTCCTTAGCCTTAGCGATAGACGCTTTCTTATCGGTCTTAAGTAATCCGTAATTCGACTTCCAAATCTGCGGGCGAACACCGAAGCAGGGTATCCCATTAGCGTGAAGTGTACCGATCCAGTAACCGTAATTTTCGGCGAATGACCAAAGCGTAGACCGACCATCACCAGGCATAGCGCCTACTTTCTCTATAAAGGCGATCGATTTATCACGAATCGGGTCAAGGAAAGTATTGATTTTTCCGCTATGAGGCTGACTAGCGAACTCACTCGTAGCGTCTACCGGAAAATCCTGTAAATCTACGAAATTTCCGTTAAGGTCTAATATGACGAGTGCGCCTGCTTTACCTGGGTCTACGCCTAGAATGTATTCGCAAAATTTCGATTTAATCATTTTAGTTAATCCTCTGATTGTTGATATACTCATTATAGCATTAACCGGAACAATAACTGATAGTTTGGTCTTAAAATAATTAGGGTAAAATAATGTAGAAAAAATGATAAATTAAAGTTACCGTTCTACGAAAAGCATACACAGTAAGCGTTTTAGCTACTTTTAACTAATAGTATTCATTATCTAAGTATAATCTAAGTACACAAAAACGGTAACACCCCGATATAGTGAGCGCGGCGCTCACTCCGTTCGCAGGCGTTGCGTAATGGTCGATGTCGGTATAGGTAGCTTCGGGACGTTAAGAGCGTAAACGGGCGTGTCTGGAGCGCGGCGATCGCTCCGTTCGCAGGCGTTGCGTAATGGTCTAAATGTAAATTGTCATTTATCCAAAAAGTCTACGTAAAGCATACAGCGTAAGGTTTGCGTAAAACGCGATTTAGCTTTTGTCATTTTTTCAGAGCGCGTAAGAAGGGGATAAATTCCGAACTAAATGGCCTTGTTTTATCGAGATCATGCGATCGCCGCCAGAACGTAAGAGAAGGTAGTCGAAATGTAAATTCTCGTTTAGTAATCGAAACTTACGGAAAGCATACAGCGTAAGGTTTCTGCAAAACGCGATTTAGCTTTTGTCATTTTCTAGGACGGATAGATAGCGTTATGGATCGGTAGCACTATCGCGGGGTTAGGGTCTCGGCTTCTTAACGGTCTTTACGAACCTAAAACCAGCGAAATGTAAATTGTCACTTAGTAATCGAAACTTACGGAAAGCATACGGAGTAAGCGTTTCAGCGATTCGTCGCTTCGTATCGATTCAGAGCGCTCCAGAAAGAAGCGGATGAGAACTCAACTACA
>NZ_JAQOSO010000072.1 GCF_030068505.1 Roseofilum capinflatum BLCC-M114 | reverse complement strand
AATTGAGGCAATTGTTGTTCTTCAAGAGTCGGTTTTTCCCGTTTAGCTTGACGCTCTAGCTCTGCATGGACATGGAAAAGCTTGAGAATACAACTGCGAATCTCTGAGTGACTCGGACAATTGCGATAGGGTTCTAATAAACAAGGTTTAGCCGCCAATTGGGAGAGTAAACCCAATGCGGGAGGGTTACTTGGGGGTTCTGGGGATGGCTGGAAAATGAGATCGATTTGCAGGGTTTCCCCTGGGATTTCCCGGCTAATTTCCACCGTCCCCAAAGGTTCGAGGAGTTCTTTCAGGTATTGCTTGGCAAATTGGTCGTGGGGTTGGCGCGTCACAGAACAGTTGGATGGCAATGATGTTCTATTTTATGACAGTTGGGGCGATCGCCTTAGCGATCGCCACTAAAAGTTAAGATTTATTACAATTTTCGCGATTTTGCATAAAAATGACCCAATTTTTCTGAGATCTAGGTCGGAAAATTTACGGTATAAACTTTACAGAATCTTCATCAAAATCCGGGAGAACTTTACCCAATCTTGATATTCCACAAAGAAAAAGAGTGATACTTTTAAACCATCTGTTCTCCTACTCCTCTGGGTGTCCTATGAGCTGGTTTGATTTCCTCTTTAAACCCTTGTTTTCCGATAGATCTACCTCGGAAATTCGTAAAACTTTTATTTTAGAACCCATCCTCACTCCTTCAGCGATCCTTGAGCCTCTTGATGATGGGCAAGATTTTGATGTTGAGGGTCAAGAAGATATCCTAGAAAATACGGAATTAGAATCCGATAACGATTCTCTTCAAGATATATCAGAAGATACACTTAAATCAACGGAGGTTTTGCCGGAAATCCCGGATGAAGATTTAGAAGAGATACCGTTTATTTACGGATCGGAAGAAGAAGCAAATGGAGAAAGTGAGCCGGAAGGGGCAGAATCGACGGTAACGGAGGAGAATTTTGTCGCGATCGCCGACTCGGAGACCGAATCCGAGCGTGAAATCACTCAGGAATCCGTAGAATTAACGAGAGCAGAGACGGAACTTGAGGGTGAAACGGATCAGGAATTGGCTCCGTTAGCAACCAATACAGAGACGGATGGAGAAGCACCAGCAGAGTTATCGGCTTTGGGGATAACAGAAGAGATCGTTGCCCAACCGAAGTTTGATTCCGGTTACTTTGTGGTGGGAGAAACAGGAGAAATTGAAATTGATTACCTCTTTGATGGAGGTAAATATAAGGGAGAACTCTCCATTTTTAGCTTAGAGGGAATGGAGGAGTATGAGCCAGATACAGAGGATTTTATTGCCGAAGCAGCTAAAAGATCCAACTCAAATTCAGAACTCGGTCATATTGTCATCTCAGACCGCACTGAAGGCGCACGTTTTAGCGGAGAACTTGGAGAAGCAGATCATAATTCCGGCGAATATCAAGGTGTAAAAACCTTCAATATGCGCTCTGGAGATAGCTTCGCCATGATGCTCGTTCCCAAAGGAAGCGTGCAACGAGTGGTAGACAACCCCGGAATTGGCGGTGCTGCGCGTCCCCTCTTTTCCCTTGCGACTGCGAACCCAGAAGATGGTTTTCACATGGGACAAATTGCTGATGTGACGGGAGAAGGCAATGTTTTTGTGTTTGAAGACTTGCGCGTGGATGGTAAATCTGACGGAGATTATAACGATCTGATTTTCCGCGTCAAGGGTGCAACAGGTAAAACAGCACAGTTGGATGATGTCATTGATACCGCAAAAGATTGGCGCGATTCGGATTTAGGACAGGAATTGATCGCTTATGTGACTGGGGATGATAGCGCGGTTGAAGAGATTGAGATTGACGATCTAGAGGATGTTACTGATACCGAAACTCCCACTGAAGATATTGCCATTAGCGATAACGGTAGGGGCGAACGGCCGTTCGCCCCTACATCTGGAACAGGTGAGGATAGTGATGATACAGAATTAGAGGGCGATAAGGCTCCGTATGGCGATGGCGATCGCCCCACTACCGATACTCCTACGGAAGATAACTCGGTTGAGGATAAGGGAGAAGAGGGCGATCGCCCCACTACCGAAACTCCCACTGAAGATATTGCCATTAGCAATAACGGTAGGGGCGAACGGCCGTTCGCCCCTACATCTGGGACAGGTGAGGATGGTGATGATACAGAATTAGAGGGCGATCGCACCAACCCCGATACCCCTACTGAAGATATCGCTGTTATCGATAGCGTCGAACAGGCGATCGTCCCTACCTCTGGGACATTAGAAGAGCTAAAAACCGGTGAATTTATCGTTGGCGAAACTGGAGAAGTTACCGTTGATTTCCTCTTTGATGGTGGTGGATATAAAGGCGAAGTTGCCATCTTTAGTTTAGAAGGCTTAGAAGATCTCGATCCTAATTCCGAAGAATTTAGAACTGAAGTTTTGCAGCGCATTACCGATGACTCAGATTTAGGTCAAATCATCATTTCCGATCGCACAGAAGGCGCGAAATTCACGGGAGAATTAGGCGAAGTTGACCGCAACTCCGGAGACTATGCTGGTGCGAAAACTGTGCAGATGCAACCTGGAGAAAAATTTGCCGTTGTCCTCGCTCCCAAAGGCAAGATTGAATGGGCTGTTGAAAATCCCGATCGCCCCCTGATGTTCTCTCTCGACTCTCCGCAGTTAGCCGACGCGACTGGGGAAGGTCAGACGTTTGCTTGGGAAGATTTGGATGTCGAGAAGAATTCGGACAAAGATTACAATGACCTCATTTTCCGAGTCAAAGGGGCAACCGGTAAAGCGGATCATATCGATGAAGTGATTGACCCTGGAATGGTGTGGCAAGATACAGAGTTAGGTCAAGCCATCCTCGATTATGGTCAACCCGAAACCTATTTAACCAGCATCAACCAATTTTATAATCCTCGCGAACCCATTTCCATTTATGGAACTCTGAGCGATGTCGATGGTTTAGATGATATCGATCTTGAGAGTGTAAAAATCTTCTTGGAAACGGAGACTGGAGAAGAGTTTAATGTTACTGATGAAGTTGAGCTAAAGGATGATAGTGGCGATCGCATTGAATTCAATTATCGCAAAGAGTCCTTAGAACCTGGTCATTATCGACTCAGGATAGTTGCTGAAGATAATGATGGTCGAGTTTCCGAGCATAGGGTAGAAAAATTTACGGTGTTGTCCTTGGATGAGGGAGAGGAATTGAGCGATCGCGTCCGGTGGTCTTTAGAGCGTTCCGTTAACCTAGAGCGCTATACCCGCGAAGAACTCGAATCCGCCCAACAATGGGTCGTTAGCGTCCGTAATGGGGAGTTTTCTGAGGAATTGGCTACCCAACTCGATGCCACCTCTTTAAGACCAACGGGACATATTCCCAACACTTACATCTGGGAATTCCCTGAAGGAACCGATCCCGATAAGATTGGGGACAAATTCGCCAGTGTGGGGGCGATCGAATTTGCCTATCCCCTAGTTGCTGTTGACCTAGACTTTTTCTCTAACCAACCTTGGCATATTCAAAACACCGGACAAACCGGCGGTACTCCAGGCATTGATACCTCAGTTAAAAAAGCGTGGGATACCCATGGAGTCAACGGAAATGGAGTCGTCATTGGCATTATTGATGATGGATTTGATGTCCAACATCCCGATCTATCATCCAACTATCGTGCTGACTTGAGTCGTGACTTTGATGAAGAAAGCCATAAAGACAATCACAAAGATGGCCCTCAAAGCAAGACCTTAAAAACCACCCTTCGCTATCCAGTTTCAGAAAGTATCCCTTCCCAATCGGATAAATTCATCTTAAGGCACGATCCTAAGAAAACTCCCAAGATCAGCGATCAAAGATTAGATAACGGATTGTTCTCTGGCCTATTACAAGATCTCACCCTAGATCTCGATCTTTCTCTAATTCCAGGTCAAGGGAATATCAACGATTTAAATATTAAGCTCCAAAGTCCTTGGGGCACTGAATTTGAACTCACCAACATCAAAGAAGGCAAACACCAGTATTCTACTGACATTTTTAAGGGTCAAGAAATCAATCCCAAAGTTCCAGGTATTTCCCAGAGCTATTGGAAATTACTGGTTGACAACAGCAATCCTCAAACCAAAGGAGTGATCCATAATTGGTCTCTTGATATGACTCTCGAAAACCATCATGGAACTCAAGTTGCTGGAGTCGCCATAGGGCAAAACAACCCAACAGAAGGAACCAGTGGAGTCGCTCCCGGAGCATCTTGGGCCGCATTGAGAATGGGTTCTGATGGATTCAATGATATCAAAATTCCTGACGCTTTATCTCACAAAAATCAAGACATTGATATCTACAATAACAGTTGGGGACGGGGATTTTATGATGAAACAGATATCCTCAGCTCAGGAGAATATGCCATTGAGCAGGGAATAAAGGAAGGACGCGAGGAATTAGGTGAGGGATTAGGGAATATCTTTGTTTTTTCTGGAGGAAATGGTAGACAAGACAAAGATAACGTTAACTATAATCTCTTAGCCAACTCTCGCCATACCATTGCTGTTGCTGCGGTTAATCATCATGGCAAACAAACCATATATAGTACCCCTGGTGCGCCGTTATTAGTGTCCGCGCCTGCCAGTGATTTTTCTACATTTTCTTACAGTCAAAAAACTGATATTCAAGCAGGAAAAACCTATAAGTTTGATATCGATATCAACAATTTGCAGAAAAAAATCGAAGAATTGCAAGTGACTGTAGGTATAGATCGCAACAACCTTGAAAACCTCTCCGCTTCTTTAGTTCAAGTTGTGAATGGACAAGAAAAACAGCGTGTCAAATTATTTGCGGATGTACCCTTTGAGAAAGGAGCAGCCATTAATCTCGATGATTCTGCCCAGCGTTCTCTTCCCAATCAAACGGTTCCCTTTTATGGCAACTTTAAACCAGAAGAATCTTTGAGCAAATTTATTGGTGAAAATGCTCAAGGAACTTGGCGCTTGGAAATCGAAGATAAGACTCCAGGAAATCAAATAACAGGCCAACTTCGTGGTTGGACTTTAGCCACTCAATTGGGAGGCATTGCCACCACAGATCTTCAGGGAATAGAAGGAGTGACTGATGACGATTATACCTCTGGTTTTGGTGGCACTTCAGCCGCAGCACCCATGGTTTCTGGTGTCGTTGCTTTAATGCTTGAAGCCAATCCTCTCTTAACCTGGCGAGATGTGCAGCATATCTTAATTGAGAGCGCTGATAAAAACGATCCAACAGATAAAGATTGGAAAACCAATTTAGCTGGTTACGAAGTCAATCATAAGTATGGATTTGGTTTGGTTAATGCTGAGAAAGCAGTAGAGTTAGCGAAAACTTGGCAAAGAGTCCAGAACGAAACAGACTCTCCTCTTGAATTTCCCATGCCTGGTGTACTGCTGGAAATTCCAGAAAAAGAATTGCCTCCGAATCTATTACCTGGCGAGGAAACTTCTGGCATTCGTTCTAAGATTGAAGTGACTGACACGATCGATGTTGAGTGGGTGGAAGTGATGGTCGATATTGCCCATGATGATGCTGATAATCTAGAGATTGAACTAATTCATAGAGATGCTCAAGGACAAGAAAGTAAATCTCTCTTAGCCAGTGCATTTGAATACTCTAAGGGCAGTAAACATTCGGTTCACAATCTTGATACATGGGTATTTACTTCCCCTCGGCATTGGGGAGAAACATCTGAAGGCACTTGGGAATTAAGAGTAGTAGATCGGGAAACAAGCAATGGTTCTCCTGTAGGAATTTTATCATCTTGGCAGTTAACCCTTCATGGAACCGATCCCAATGTAATCAATCAACCGCCAGAATTGACCTCAGTTGATACCTTAACAGAGGCGACGCAAAAGAGTCCCTTTACCATCACTTATGAGGATTTATTAGCTGCTTCTGATGCTGAAGATCCAGATAAAGATATCATTTCTTTTGAAGTAAGCAATCCCGTTAATGGCACATTGCGTAAGGATGGTGTGGTCATTAATCCAGGGGAAACCGTCGAATTAAAAGCAGGAGAAACTTTGGAATGGACACCCGATAGTGCTGGAGATGAAGTACCCGCATTTCAGGTGCGTGCCAGTGATGGCGAACTGTTTTCAGACACTCCTGTGGATGTGAACATTCAGGTTGAACCCTTACCCACAGTGACTCTGAATTCATTCATTCCTACAGTTCCAGAAGTCGGAGGATCTAGTACATTAATGCTTTTCTTACCTGGAGGTGCATTAACTGAAGATATTACCGTAAATTATACAATTCAAGGAACAGCAACCAACGGCACAGATTACCAACCTTTAACCGGTAGTGTAACCATTCCAGCCGGCCAATTCTTTGCTCCTATCTCCATTAATTCCATTGACGATAATCAGTTTGAAGGGGATGAAACCGTTGTCATTACGTTAGCAGAAGGAACGGGTTATGTTGGCGATACAACCACCAGTCATACCATTACCATTACAGATAATGACCCCATTCCTGCTACAGTGACCCTGAGTTCCCTGGATACAGAGGCAACAGAAGATGGGAATGCGGCGCAATTTATCGTCACTCGCACGGGAGATACGGATGAAGCGTTGACGGTGAATTATACCTTGCGTGGCAGTGCGGAAAATGGCGAAGATTATCAGGAATTAACGGGGACGGTGACCATTCCTGCGGGTGCGGAAACGGCGACTATTCCCGTGGTTGCGCTCCATGATTATGCTCTGGAAGGGGAGGAAACGGTTGAGATTGAGTTGCAGTCGGCTCAAGGGTATCAGTTGAGTGGGGAAACTACGGCAACAGCGACGATCGCCAATAGTACCACTACCTCCCGTTACGGCCCGTTTGTCTATGTCAATCCGGATACGGGAAATCAGTATTTGTTGAGTCAACCGGATACTTGGTTAGGCGCTCAGGAACAAGCGCAAGCTTTGGGAGGTAATTTAGTTGGGATTAATAGCCAAGCTGAAAATGATTGGTTAGTCGATACTTTTGGTAATATACCCTTCTCTATTGGCTTGACAGATAGTGAGATTTATGGTCAGGAAGAAGGTGATTTTGCCTGGGTGAATGGAGATGAGTTTGATTACACCAATTGGAAACCTGGAGAACCGAATAATATTATTGCTGGAAATGAAGATTTTGCAGCGATTAATCAGCATGTTATCGGTCAATGGAACGATCGCGTAGAAACCGGCGACTATCCTGGTATTATCGAAATTGACCCCAGTACCCTGGAGAAACCGATTGTCAATGTCATGGTGACCGATGATGAGGCTGGTGAAGATGGCAATGCGGGGCAAATTGTCATTACTCGCGTCGGAGATTTGACCAAGGAGTTGACGGTTAATTACTCTGTTGCGGGTGATGTCACGAATGGCGTTGATGTTGCCGAGTTGAGTGGTGAAATTACCATTCCTGCGGGTGAGTCGTTGGTGGTGCTGCCGATTCTGGCGCTGTATGATGGCGTGTTCCAAGAAGGAGAAGAAAAGGCGATTGTTAAGCTGAGTTCTAGCGATAATTATGCCATTGGAACCCATGGGACGGGGGAAGTGAAAATTAAGGACAATCACAAACCTTTTGAACCGGAATTTGTCCGTCAATGGGGAACTTCTAGCTCCGATCGCGGTCAAGCTCTCACTTCTGATGCTGCCGGTAATATTTATGTCGTTGGCATAACCAGAGGTAATTTAGATGGCAATACCAATGCTGAGGAGATCAGCCAATACTCATCCGATCCGTTTATTACCAAGTACGATGATAGCGGCAATAAACTGTGGACAAGACAACTGGGTACAACTGGATGGGATCACTACACCGAAGTTGCGGTTGATGAGAATGGTAATATCTTTGCTATTGGCTATGATGACAGTCATCCTGTGGGGACTTTAGGAGGAGGCGATCACAAGTTTGCTAAATGGGATAGCGAAGGCAATTTACTCTGGGAAAAACACATTGGTACTCCCAATCATGAGTTTTCTAGCGGATTAAAACTCGACCCTGATGGCAATCCGGTAATCTCCGGTTGGACTTGGGGAACGTTTGGCGAAACGACTCAAGCAGCAACGGATTACTTTATTGCCAAATATGACACTGATGGTAATGCAATTTGGATTCAACAAGATGGAACAGACGAACACGATCGCGGCCGGGATGTAGTCATTGATAGTGCTGGTAACATCTACGCGGTCGGCATTACGGAAGGGAATCTTGGTGGTGAGAATGCCGGAGAATCAGATGTTTTCGTCACTAAATACGACGCTGACGGTAACGAAATCTGGACAAAACAATTGGGTACAGAAGGGGCTGAGAGTCCCGGAAAATACGGCGCGTATCGCAATGTGAGCGTCGATATTGATGACTCTGGCAAGCTCTATATTGCGGCTGAGAGCCAAGGTACGCTAGAAGGTCATGAAAGTCAGGGTTCAATGGATGCGCTTCTGTTCAAGCTAGATGAAGAAGGCAATACCGTCTGGACGCAACAATTCGGAGGTGCAGGCAGCGATCGCACCACTGGCATTAAAGTAGATCCAGATGGTAACTTCTATCTCAACGGTTGGACAAACGGCTCCATCAACGGTCAACCGCGCTTAGGTCATGCTCCATTCCTAGCTAAATTTGACAGCGAAGGCAAGAACCTGTGGACAACCATCTACGGAACCAGCGATGCCGAAGATATAACCTACGATATCGAAGTTGACGCTAGTGGCAATGTCTACACCACGGGATATACAACTGGTGATTTTGGCGGTGAAAATGCGGGAGAACACGACATTTGGCTGGCGAAATTCCCCGCCACTCCCGTCCCTTCGGAACCGACCATTTACACCAATCCAGTCACCGGAAGTCAGTATTTCTTGACCACATCCGATACCTGGTTAGGCGCACAGGAACAAGCCCAAGCTGCTGGTGGTAACTTGGTTTCTATTAACAGCGCCTCGGAAAATCAATGGTTATTCGATACCTTTGGCGGAAACATGCACTGGCTTGGTTATACGGATAGTCCGATCTATGGCGCTCAAGAAGGTGAATTTCAGTGGGTAAATGGCGATTCATCAACTTACAATAATTGGTTCTATCTCTCACCCAATAATGTTCCTTTGACGAGAGATGGTAAAGACTTGCTAGAAGGTGAAGACTTTGCTCACAACAATTTCCGCTTCCCCGATCCGAATTCTCCCACAGGGTTTACTGAGTTTGGAAAATGGAACGATTTGCCAGCAGATTACTGGAATTTAGCAGGCATTGTCGAAATTCCTGGTACTCCTGAACCGATTCCCGATAACGCTTGGATACGTCAGTTGGGAACCGAAGGAAGCGATCGCACTTCCGGAGTCACCGTTGATGATTTTGGTAACGTCTACGTCGTTGGTACTACGGACGGCAATTTAGACGGTGAGAATGCCGGACAAGAAGATGCCTTTGTCGCCAAATATGATGTCGATGGCAATCTCTTGTGGAAGAAACAACTGGGAACTGTCGCCATTGATGAAACTCGTGGTATTACCGTTGATGAAACTGGAAAAGTTTACATTACCGGACACACTTTCGGCGATCTAGAAAGCGCCAACCAAGGATTAAGTGATGTCTTTATCCTCAAATTAGATGCTGATGGTCAAGAATTGCTGCAAAAACAAATCGGCAGCAGCAGCGATGATTATGCCACCAGCATCACCGTAGACGAAACTGGCAATATCTATCTGTCAGGATTTACCGGTGGAAATCTCCAAGGAAATAACGCCGGAGGTTACGATCCTTGGGTGGCCAAATATGATGCCAATGGAGAACTCATCTGGAACGATCAGTTTGCTACCTCCAGCCATGAAGGAGCCATTGATATCGCCATTGACAGCTTAGGAAACACTTACCTCATCGGCCATACCTATGGCGCTCTTGGTGGCGCAAATGCCGGAAGTCAAGATGCCTTTATCATTAAATACAATGCTCAAGGCGTTAAAGAATGGCAAAAACAGCTCGGTACAGCAGAGTACGAAGAAGGTCATAGCCTTGCCATTGACAGCGAAGATAATATCTACATCACTGGCAATACTCAAGGTTCCCTAGGCGGAGAAAATCAAGGCTTACAGGACATCTTTATTACCAAGCTCAATCCCCAAGGTAATGAACTCTGGAAGCAGCAATTTGGCTCAATTTCTGAAGATTCAGCTTCCCGTCTGGCCATTGATCAAAATGATGTGATTCATCTGGCTGGATTTACCACCAACACCTTAAATGGCCAAACCCTAACCGGGGGTCAAGATGCCTTCCTGATGCTCGTCGATAAAGACGGTCAACATTTAGAAACCCAAACCCTGGGAACAGTGAATAATGACACCGCTCAAGATATTGTCATTGACCGCAGTGGCAACTTCTATCTCACCGGATACACAGAAGGCAATTTAGCGGCAGAAAATGCTGGCGGCAAAGATTTCTGGGTATCTAAAAATCAAGTTCCCAAAGCTGGTTATAACTGGACGTGGACATATTTCGGCGAAGACTTACACACCCAAGGCAACACCGTTCGCCTAGAGTCCACCCCCAATACCGATGCTGCCAAAGCCGACTTTTTAGCCAATCTCGATAATATTGAAACCGTTGATTTCGAGAACTTTAATCATGGCGATAAACCAACCGTTTTAGACTTTGGCTCTACCCAAGTAACCCTTAGTGGCCATTCAGTTGTTCGTGAAGTTACTACAGCAACGAGTGGCGGCATGTTCCCCTCTTCTGGTGACAACTTGTTGCAAAGTTCTGATGATACCTATCTCACCCTGGAATTTGACAGTCCTCAGTCTGCATTTGGATTCACAGCAACCGACTCTGAAGGTTTTCCTCTTGTCCTTACTGTTCATCATGAGGATGGCACAACCAGCGACTTAGATATTCCGGCAAAAGCCGTTTGGCCAGCAAATTCTGGTTCTGCTTTCTTCTACGGCATCACCGATATTCATTCTCCCTTTACTAAACTCACCTTAATTCGACAGGCAGGTACTGAACGCATTGGACTCGATGATTTAGTCATTGGCGACCTTAAACCTGACGTTCTCCTGAAGACTTCTACCCCTCCCAATCAAACTCTCCATCTGGCTTATCACGAGGATACCCCTCTAGATTTAAGTAATATTATCGTCACCGACCCCGATGGAGAAGCCACGGTTAAATTAACCCTCTCCGAAACCGATGCTGGAAAGCTTTCTACGGCAACTTCTGGCACAGTCACCTCCACTTACGACCCGGAAACCGGAGTTTGGACAGCAGAAGGTGCAGTCAGCGACTTGAATCAACTCTTAGCCGATTTAGAGTTTAAACCCACGGCAAATTCTGCCGAAAGCGTCACCATTGCCACGGAGATTATCGTCCAGTCGGGTCTGGTTTTAACCGGAACCATCCAGTTAACCGGACTGCCGAAAAATGACACGCCAACCATCGCCGTAACTCCCACACTGCAATCTACTGTACAAATGGGAAGCAATACCTGGGATGGTGCAACCGATATCGCCGTTGATGAAGCCGGAAATCAATACATTATCGGCTATACGAATGGCGACCTCGATGGCAATACCAACGCCGGAGACAATCAAGAAAACGGCCATGGTGATGGGTTTATCATCAAATATGATGCCGAAGGCAATAAAGTCTGGACAAAACTCTTCGGAGGAACTGAAGGAGAGCGGTTAAACCGCATTGAAATTGGTGCAGATGGCGGACTCTACATTACCGGCAGTACGTTTAGCTCCCTCGCTGCACCCCATGCCGGTGATAAAGATGCCCTATTTGTCAAGTACGACACCGATGGTAACTTGATCTGGACTCGTCAACTGGGAACAGAAGGAGAAGAAATCTTATCCGGACTCACCAGCGATGCTGACGGTTATCTGTACACCTCTGGCTATACTCACGGCATTCTCAGCAATGAAGTCACCAGCAGCGAAACCGGTTATGATTCCCTGCTGATTAAATGGGACAAAGACGGCAATCAAATCTGGGCAAAACAGATGAATGAGTGGGGAAGCAATACCGGTAGCGAGTTAGCCTTCGACCCCACCACCAATACCATTTATCAAAGCGGTTGGATTAACCAAGCCTTACCCGGACAAACCCACAATGGCAAAACCGATGCTTATCTCACCCGGTTTGACACCGACGGTAACCTCATCTGGGGTCGTCAGTTAGGCAGCACCGAAAACGATAGTATTGCCTCCTTAACCGTCGATAACCAAGGCAATATCGCTCTACTGGGAACCACATTTGGCTCCCTCGAAGGTCATACCTCTGCTGGAGGTGGCGATATCTTTGTTGCCAAATACAACAACAGTGGCGACCAACTCTGGACGCATCAACAAGGAGGAGAAGGGTACGATTATGGAATCTATGGTGGCATTGAAACCGACGCACAGGGGAATATCTTCTTCTCGGCCACTCAAACCGGAGAAACCACCAGTTACGATGCCTTGATTACAGCCCTTGACCCCGATGGTAATCCCATTCCCTGGACAGAAACGGTTGCTAATCCGGGTTGGGATAACATGGCAACCCTCACGTTTGACGCAACCAACGAGAACCTCTACGCCATAGGTGGTTCTCAAGATTCTGTGAATGGTCAACCCAATGCGGGTTTTACAGATGTGGTCTTGTTTACCTACAACAGGACTCAACCTTATAAAGAAGATACGCCTGTTGCTCTGAGTCCCATTCATGTCAATGATTCTGATGTTGGCGAAACCCTAACCGTTACTCTCGCGCTCTCCGACACCAACGCCGGAACCCTAACCAGCAACACCAGCAACGCAGCCGAAACCACCTTTACCAACGGCACGCTCACCGTCACCGGAAGCGCTCAAGATGTCAACGCCATCCTCCAGGATCTGCACTTTAATCCCGCAACCGGTTACACGGAAACCGTCACCATTGACACCTCCGTTACCGACGGCAACAGCGACCCCGTAGCAGGTGCAACCATCACGTTAAATGGCATTAAAGCCCCCCAATTCCTAACTCCAGAAACCCCCTATCTCAGCTTTGAAGATAGTCCCTTCAAAGATCAAAGTTTCTCTTCTTTCTATCTGGAAACTTTTGAAGATGGACAACTCAATACTCCAGGACTCGCCATTTCTGAGGGATGGCTCATTAATCCCAGTAACCAACCTACGGCGGTTGACTCAGTTGACGGGGATGATGGAGCCATTGATGGTAGCGGTCTCGGTGGCAGTAGCTGGTATGCGTTTGGAGCGCGAAACTTCACGGTTACGTTTGATGAGGAAATTCTCGGAGAACTCCCCACCCACGCGGGTTTTGCCTTAACCGATATTAGTCGCAGCGATATCACCCAGTTAGGATCGGGTCGCGTTGTTTTTGAAGCATTTGATGCCAAGGGTCAATCTCTGGGTACAAAAACTATCGACTATGGCGATAATCTTTGGGGAGGTCAGACGGCTGAAGACCGCTTCTTAGGTGTGATTTATGAAGAAGGAATTGCCAGCTTAAAAATCAGCCTCCCCGATGAAAATCGCGGCGGAGAAATCGACCATATTCAATATGGCGTAGCTGGAGAAGAAAATACCAAACCTACCTTGCAAGTCGAACCCACCCAGCAATGGGTACAGCAACTGGGTGGCCCTGGTTTTGATAGTGCGAGAGATATTGCCGTCGATGATAACAATAATGCCGTTATCGCGGGTTCCTATTCCAACAGGGATGGCTTTGTCGCCAAATACGATGAAGATGGCAATCAACTGTGGACTCAAGAGTTAAACTCACCCGATACCGATGAACTCCACGGAGTTACCACGGATGCTCAAGATAATGTCTATACCGTTGGCTCCACTAATGGTTCCGTTGAAGGTCATGCCAATTTAGGCAAGAAAGATGCCATCTTCGTGAAATACGATGCAGACGGTAACCTGGTTTGGTCACAACAATTTGGCACAAGCGAACACGATCAACTGCACAAAATTATTAGCGATGATGCTGGTAATCTTTACAGTGTCGGTTATACCGATGGCGTAATGGATGGAGAACCCGATAAAGGTCTTGCGAATGCTCTGCTGATTAAATGGGATAGTGAAGGAAATGCCATCTGGACACAACAACTGCGCTCCGATACGGGTGCAAGTACGGTGGGTTGGGATTTAGCACGGGATGAAGCAACGGGTAGCATTTATATTACCGGTTACGGGCCGGGGTCTCTCAACGGTGAAACCAATGCTGGTAGCCACGATGCCTTTATCGCTAAGTATGATAATGAGGGAAATCTGGTCTGGAATCGGCAGTTAGGAACAGCAGAACACGATGAAGCTTATGCGATCGCACTTGACACCGATGGTAACCCCTATATTACCGGTTGGACAAAAGGCGCTCTAGAGGGTCACAGCTTAAACGGCGAATATGATGGCTTCGTTGCCAAATACGACCCCGAAGGCAATCTCATTTGGACAGAACAATACGGTACAGACGGTAAAGATATCCATAGCGGTATCAACATCGATGAAAATGGTCAAGTTGCCATTACCGGTTCGGTCGGAAGTTCTCTTGATGGAAATACTTACGCTGGTGGAATTGATGCCGCTTTAACCGGACTCGATACCAACGGTAACCGCAGTTGGAGTCAACAGTTTGGCTTCTCTGGTTCGGATTATTTAAGAGATATTACTTCCGCCAATGATGGTGGTTTCTATGCTACTGGTGGAGTTGATGGTGCAATGCCAGGACAAACCCACAATGGTTCCCTCGATCCCATTGTCGCCAAATATAGCTTCAACCAAACCTATCAAGAAGATACCCCGGTTGAACTCAACAACATCTTCATCAACGATGAAGACACCAACGAAACCCTAACCGTCACCCTCGCGCTCTCGGATACCAACGCTGGAACCCTAACCAGCAACACCAGCAACAGCGCCGAAACCACGTTTGCCAACGGCACGCTCACCGTCACCGGAAGCGCTCAAGATGTCAACGCCATCCTCCAGGATCTGCACTTTAATCCCGCAACCGGTTACACGGAAACCGTCACCATTGACACATCCGTTACCGACGGCAAGAATAACCCCGTAACCGGCGCAACCATTACCCTAGAAGGCAATGCCAAACCTACCTTGCAAGTCGAACCCACGCAAGAATGGGTACAGCAACTCGGAAGCACCGGTTATGATGCTTTAGGCGATGTCGCCACTGATGCACAAGGCAACGTCTTCATCACCGGATGGGTACGTGGCGATATCGACGGCAATGAATACCAAGGCGGTTCGGGTTTACCCGGAAGCAGTGGCGATGGTTTCCTGACCAAATATGACAAAGATGGCAATAAACTCTGGACAACCACATTAGGCTCGGCTGAGGCTGACGGATTTAGTGGAGTGGACACCGATAGCCAAGGCAATGCCTATGTCGTTGGTTCAACTTTGGGTAGTTTAGACGGTCACGAAAATTTAGGAAAAACTGATGCCTTCTTTGGCAAATATGACGGTGAAGGCAACTTAATTTGGTCGCGACAAATTGGCACGAGCGAACATGATAACTTAGCCAAACTGATTGTCGATAAAGATGACAATATCTACACCGTGGGAGCGACTGCCGGAATTATGGAAGGAACAAATAGTCATCATGACTATGATGCCTTAATCCAGAAATGGGATAGTGATGGCAATTTGCTCTGGACACGACAAATGACTTCAACTCAAGCTAGTCGTAGTTTAGCCACCGATGTCACGCTTGATGAAGCAACTGGAGACTTGTTACTAACGGGTTATGCTGCTGGTACTCTAGATGGACAAACGGCTGTCGGTCATTGGGATGTAATGGTGGCTCGATACGATAAAGACGGCAACAAAATCTGGGAACGTCAATTTGGCACAACCGACCAGGATTTAGGACAAGCAATTGATACGGATTCTGAAGGAAATATCTATGTTTCTGGCATGGTTACCGAAGCCTTAGAAGGGGAAACCCATGAAGGAGCCAGAGATGCTTTTGTCGCCAAACTGGATAAAGACGGTAACCTGATTTGGACAGAACAATTTGCCCAAAATGGTAGCACCGATCCCAACCGCCAAGGCGACGATCATGCCTATGGCATTGGAGTCGATAATAATGACCAAGTATACGTCACCGGTCATGTCGGCGGCCCCTTAGACGGCAACCAACATGCGGGTAGTATTGATGCCGTTATCACCGGACTCGATACCAACGGCAACCGCAGTTGGAGCCAACAATTTGGTTTCCCTGGTTGGGATGTTTTGAGCCAAATTGAAGTTGATGAGGATAACAACCTCTTCATTGCCGGTTCTGTTACAGGCGCAATGCCAGGACAAACCCACAACGGTTCTACCGATCCCATTGTTGCCAAATATAGCTTCAACCAAACCTATCAAGAAGATACCGCGGTTGAACTCAACAACATCTTCATCAACGATGAAGACACCAACGAAACCCTAACCGTCACCCTCGCGCTCTCGGATACCAACGCTGGAACCCTAACCAGCAACACCAGCAACAGCGCCGAAACCACGTTTGCCAACGGCACGCTCACCGTCACCGGAAGCGCTCAAGATGTCAACGCCATCCTCCAGGATCTGCACTTTAATCCCGCAACCGGTTACACGGAAACCGTCACCATTGACACATCCGTTACCGACGGCAAGAATAACCCCGTAACCGGCGCAACCCTTACCCTAGAGGGAAATATCACCGTTCCACTCCCTGAATCGTTTAGTCCCTCGATCCCTGGAGTTTCAGTTGGTGGAGGTAATGGTGTCCCGAATGGCTTCACCACTCCTTAATCAGTGTTCAACTTATTCATTCACACAACCCACAAAATCATGGACAAAAACCAAAAATTCCACTTCAAGATATAAACCCAAAATCTATAAGGGCGAATTTCAAACTAGCGCTCTTATATTTATCCATCTTAGTAGTGGAAATATCCCCTGATAAAACACAAAAAACCTTTAGGAGGTTCAGTAATGGGTGTTTTAGCCATTGGAGTGGCGGTTGTGGGTGTCGCCATTAAACGAAAATTCTTCCCCAAACAGAACGCGAAAGCCTCTTAAAAGGGGACATTCGCTCTAGCCTTGAGGTTGGGTTGGGGGTGACTCGACTCAACCGATGGGGGGAGTTTGGAGGAGAGAGAGGGCGATCGCCTCAGAGATGGAGAGGGCGATCGCCTTTCACTCAACTTTCCTCAGTCTCACCAGAACTCCCAAACCGCTCCAATAGCTCCTCACGAGAAGCACTCAAACACAAAGGCATAAACTCATCGGGAGGACACTTCAGTAAAGCATCAATAATCCCCAAAAGCGCCTCATCCAACTCACCAAACCGAGTCCTGAGTAAGGCTTCAATCATCAACCGTCGTTCCTGTTGAACCCCCTGCTCAAGTCCTTGCTGAAGTCCCTGTTGAACCCCCTGCTCAAGTCCTTGTCGAATTCCTTCTTGAATGGTATCTTCTCGCCATTTTATATACGCTGGTGATAATTCCATCATTAACTCCTGATCGTCTTCGTCTAGTTCTATTTTAGTGGCTACATTAATTCGCCATATCCCCACTAGCTCTAATATATTTCGCCGTTGAGGATCTTCTCTGGGTAATTCCAGCACTTCCTGAATTGCCCTTTTCTGTGTTCCTCCTTTCCCTAACATCCTTAACCATAGGGTTTCTGGGATTTCTGGCAATTGATTAATGGCAATAATCCCCGTTTGGTTAATTTGTGCGAGTCGATAGACTCCTGTATAGCCATACTCAGTATTCTCCTTAGCACCTAATTCTTCCAATAGCTTCTTAGATGCTGTTGGCGTTAAAATCCATAATTGAGGCAATTGTTGTTCTTCAAGAGTCGGTTTTTCCCGTTTAGCTTGACGCTGTAGCTCTCCATGAACATAGAAAAGTTTGAGAATACAACTGCGAATCTCTGAGTGACTCGGACAATTGCGATAAGGTTCTAATAAACAAGGTTTAGCCGCTAATTGAGAGAGTAAACCCAATGCTGGAGGGTTACTTGGGGGTTCTGGGGATGGCTGGAAAATCAGATCGATTTGCAGGGTTTCCCCTGAAATTTCTCGGCTAATTTCCACTGTTCCCAGGGGTTCAAGCAGTTCTTTGAGGTATTGCTTGGCAAATTGGTCGTGGGGTTGGCGTGTCACGGAGCAGTTGAGTCAGATTGATACTCTATTTTATGATAGTTGGGGCGATCGCCACTCCCTCAACTTTCCTCAGTCTCACCAGAACTCCCAAACCGCTCCAATAGCTCCTCACGAGAAGCACTCAAACAC
>NZ_JAQOSO010000071.1 GCF_030068505.1 Roseofilum capinflatum BLCC-M114 | reverse complement strand
GAAAAGTTCACTTTTCTTTTAAAGATTGCCCCGGACTTTGAAAACCCCCTGCTTTGAGTCGCCGGGCCTTTTTCTCATTCGCCAATTCCTTCTCATCCAACTGCTTGATAAACAGCAAGTAGGATATCTGCTCAATCACCGACAGGGGGTTACTGATGCCATTACTCCAAAATGTATCCCATAGCTTATCTACCTTTGACTTGAGCGCCCCTGTGATCATTTTTTACTCCTTTTTATACTCAAATCATATCAAATCCGAACAATCAGTTACCCTATGTCATTGCGAGTGGAGCGCCAGCGGAACGAAGCAATCTCGATCATCTCGGTAATCTTGGCGTTTCGGCTGTCGCCGACATGAAAGCGAAGCTTGCGCGAATGCTTCCCTCCGGTCGCAATGACAACTGTTTAACCGGATTTGATATGATGCATCAATCGATTAAAAATACTACAAAAAACCCGGTTGTTAGAGCAACCGGGGGATGAAGACTAAACGCTATTCAATGCAGGAGACAGGCGATTAATAATCGAAGTCACCACCCATACCTGCACCAGCCGGAGCGTTATCCTTGGGTTCAGGCTTGTCCACAACAATACATTCGGTGGTCAATACCATACCAGCAATAGAAGCGGCGTTTTGCAAAGCCGAGCGAGTCACTTTCGCAGGGTCAACAATACCGGCTGCAAACATATCAGCAAAGGTGTTATCCGCAGCATTGTAGCCTACGTTGAAGTCTTTCTCTTTCACCCGTTCAGCGATGACTGCACCGTTTTGACCAGCATTCTCAGCAATCCGCATCAGGGGAGCAACCAGAGCATTACCGACGATTAACGCACCGGTAAGTTCTTCATTGCTCAGGTTAGCGTTAGCCCATTCTTCTAAGCCAGGAGCCAGATGAGCCAGGGTTGTACCACCACCGGGAACGATACCTTCTTCAACGGCAGCTTTGGTGGCGTTGATGGCATCTTCGAGGCGCAGTTTGCGGTCTTTCATTTCGGTTTCGGTGGCTGCACCCACTTTAATGACGGCAACCCCACCGGCGAGTTTAGCTAACCGCTCTTGCAGTTTTTCCTTGTCATAGGAAGAATCCGTTTCATCCATTTGACGGCGGATTTGTTCGCAACGGGCTTTAACTTCTTTTTCGTTACCTTCAGCAACAATGGTGGTGTTGTCTTTGGTGAGAGTAATACGACGGGCTTGACCCAGTTGCTCAAGTTTGGCTGTATCAATTTTTAGCCCAGCATCTTCCGTGATCACTTGACCGCCCGTGAGGACAGCAATATCTTCGAGCATGGCTTTACGGCGATCGCCAAAACCAGGGGCTTTAACTGCCGCTACATTCAGCACACCGCGCAGACGGTTCACAACCAGGGTCGCTAGGGCTTCTTTCTCGATGTCTTCAGCAATGATCAGCAGGGGTTTACCAGAGCGAGCTACTTGCTCTAGAACCGGTACGAGATCTTGCACCAGGGTGATTTTCTTATCGGTGATCAGGATGTAAGGCTCATCGAGAACCGCTTCCATACGCTCGGTATCGGTGGCGAAGTAAGGAGAAATATAGCCCTTATCGAAGCGCATCCCTTCGGTGATTTCCAGTTCGGTGGTCATAGATTTTCCTTCTTCCAAGGAAATGACCCCTTCTTTACCCACTTTATCCATGGCTTCGGCAATCATTGTGCCTACTTCTTCGTCGTTACCGGCGGAGATAGAACCCACTTGAGCGATCGCCTTGGAGTCTTCAATTTGACGGGCCTGACCGGCAATTTTATCCACCAAGAAACCGGTCGCTTTATCAATACCGCGCTTCAGGGCAATGGGGTTAGCACCAGCAGCCACGTTACGCAGACCGGCCTTAACCATGGCATGGGCTAATACGGTAGCAGTGGTGGTTCCATCACCGGCAGCATCGTTAGTTTTAGAAGCCGCTTGACGGATTAAGGAAACCCCCGTATTTTCTACATGGTCTTCGAGTTCGATTTCCTTAGCAATAGTTACCCCATCATTGACGATTTGGGGAGCGCCAAATTTTTTCTCTAGAACCACATTCCGGCCTTTAGGGCCCAGGGTAACCGCTACTGCTTCAGCCAGGGTGTCCATTCCCTTTTCCAGGGCGCGACGAGCGTTTTCGTTATAGATGATGCGTTTTGCCATAGTTTCCTCAATCCTTGATCGGTGTATAGAAATGGATAGGTTATGTAAGGTAAGTTGTTAGCAGTGGGTGGGTTAGCTTACTACAGCAAGAATGTCTTTTTCAGACAACAGAACATAGTCTTCGTTGCCGAGTTTGATGTCAGTTCCAGCATATTTAGAGTAGAGAACTTTATCGCCAATTTTCACTTCTGGCTCTTGACGGGAACCGTCATCGTTGCGTTTGCCCGGGCCAACTTGGACAATTTCTCCTACTTGGGGTTTCTCTTTGGCGTTATCAGGCAGAATGATACCACCGGCGGTTTTTTCTTCGGCTTCGCTGATTTTGACAAAAACGCGATCGCCAAGGGGTTTAACTGTAGAAACACTCAGGGATACTGCTGCCATAGGAAAATCTTCTCCGATTTGACTGTAAAAAGTTAATAAGGGTTAAGGAACTGAGGCGCTCTTTCAGTCGTTAGCACTCTCAACTCCTGAGTGCTAATGTAATCTGAGTTGAGCAACCATTGCAACAGGCTCAAAAGTACGGGTTACCGTACCCTAGGGGGGTGGGAGGATGGGGAGGATTAACTCTTGCCTATTCCCTATTGCCTATTGCCTATTCCCTATTCCCTTTTGCCTTTTGCCTTTTGCCTATTCCCTATTCCCTATTCCCTATTCCCTATTCCCTATTCCCTATTACCCATTACCCAATAAGTCTATTGTTGGGTGAACATCCCGTGATAATCTGAAAGATGACATTCTTAAAACTTAAACGCTTTAAGAATTACCCTCGTGAGGAAACAGGAAGCTCAACCGGATTGAGGCCCGATCCCCCTCCTCTTAAACGCTGGGGTCAACGCCCTAGCCTCCAGAGGACACCGATTCGTCCCTGAAACCGTCTCTTCCCTTCCTGTAAAACTCCAATCGTTAGGGGAAACAAGCGACTGTCCCCAGTCATATTCTTGAGCAGCAATCACAATAGGCGAAGATATGGTAGCCACATCAGAGAAAACAAACGTCGGTAAAATTGTTCAAATCATTGGCCCGGTTATTGATGCAGAATTTCCCAGTGGTAAACTGCCCCAGGTCTATAATGCGATCCGAGTAGTCAAAAAAGATGCAGATGGACAAGAAAATTCTGTCACCTGCGAAGTTCAACAACTCCTTGGGGGTAACCAAGTCCGTGCTGTAGCGATGAGCGGTACAGATGGACTTACACGAGGAATGGACATTGTTGATTTGGGTGCGCCTATCAGCGTTCCCGTCGGAAATGTTACTCTAGGACGGATCTTCAATGTCCTGGGCGATCCCGTAGATGAAAAAGGCCCCGTTGGCAGCGAAGAGACCTCTCCCATCCACCGGGAAGCTCCCAAACTGACAGAACTGGAAACCAAGCCTTCTATCTTTGAAACCGGGATTAAGGTGGTAGACCTGCTCGCTCCCTATCGTCGGGGCGGTAAAATCGGCCTGTTCGGTGGAGCGGGTGTAGGCAAAACCGTGATCATCATGGAGCTGATTAACAATATTGCTAAAGCCCATGGTGGTGTATCCGTGTTCGGTGGCGTGGGCGAGCGCACCCGTGAAGGCAATGACCTCTACAACGAAATGGTTGAATCTGGGGTAATTAATGCCGAAAACCTGAGCGAGTCTAAAGTAGCTCTGGTTTATGGTCAGATGAATGAACCCCCCGGAGCCAGAATGCGGGTCGGTCTGTCTGCTCTGACGATGGCGGAATACTTCCGGGATGTGAGTAAGCAAGACGTACTGCTGTTCATCGATAACATTTTCCGGTTTGTACAAGCAGGTTCTGAAGTATCAGCGCTGCTCGGTCGGATGCCTTCGGCGGTAGGATATCAGCCCACCTTGGGTACAGAAATGGGTGAACTGCAAGAGCGGATTACGTCCACCCGTGAAGGTTCGATTACTTCGATTCAAGCGGTTTATGTGCCTGCGGATGACTTGACTGACCCCGCTCCGGCTACCACATTTGCTCACTTGGACGCAACTACGGTATTGTCTCGTGGTTTGGCTTCTAAGGGTATTTATCCGGCGGTCGATCCTCTGGGATCTACGTCTACAATGCTACAACCGAGCGTTGTGGGTGGCGATCACTATCAAACGGCTCGTGCGGTTCAGTCTACGCTGCAACGGTATAAAGAGCTGCAAGATATTATTGCGATTCTGGGCTTGGATGAGTTGTCTGAAGATGACCGTCTGACGGTGGCTCGTGCCCGGAAGATTGAGCGTTTCTTGTCTCAACCGTTCTTTGTGGCTGAGGTGTTTACTGGTTCTCCGGGTCAGTATGTGAAGCTTGATGACACCATCAAAGGTTTCAAAATGATTCTGTCTGGAGAGTTGGATCATCTGCCTGAGCAAGCCTTCTATATGGTCGGCGATATTAGTCAGGCGATCGCCAAAGGAGAAAAATTAGCCGCTAAAGGTTAATCCTCAACCTCAATTACAGCCCTTGGCCCTCTTATGGGGTACATAAAGATCCCCCCTTGCCCCCCTTAAAAAGGGGGGAATAAAGAAAGTCCCCCTTTTTAAGGGGGATTTAGGGGGATCGAAATGTACGACATGGCAGAGAAAAAGGCTGTAACGTTCAAAACTTCAAAAATTAAGTTCTCAATCTAGAATTACAATCAACTCATGACTCTAAAAGTTCGTGTTATTGCTTCTAATAAAACTGTCTGGGATGATGTGGCGGATGAGGTAATTTTACCGAGTACGACGGGACAACTGGGAATTCTCAGTGGTCACGCTCCCCTTTTGTCTGCTCTCGATATTGGTGTAATGCAAGTGCGTCCCCAATCCCAGAAAGACTGGTTACCTATTGCTCTGATGGGGGGTTTTGCTGAGGTGGATGCTGATGAAGTCACCATCTTGGTCAATGGGGGAGAACTGGGTAAAAATATTAATCGAGAAGAGGCAGAAAGTGCTTATCAAAAAGCTGAAGAGCGCCTAAGACAGGTTAATGCTGAAGACCGTCAAGAACAGTTCCAGGCAACCCAAGCCTTAAAGCGGGCGAGGGCAAAATTCCAAGCTGCTGGTGGTATGGTCAAACTTTAGAGTGGGATCAGCAATATCCTTTTCCCTGGGTATGCTAAACCCTCCTCGGAACTAGAGGAGGGCTTTGTTTTCTGGGGGGATGGGGAGAGACGGAGATGGTCGATTATATCCAGTCCGGTTTCCGCAAGCAGACATGAAAATGGGTTAAGACAAGCGGGCAAGATGCCCGCACTCCTCCAATCCCTTGATATTACTGGAGTGGGAGCGTCTCGCTCCCTAGATTTTAAATTATGGTCTTTCCGCTTCGCGGACATGAATAGCCGGACATGATATTACCCATTACCGATTACCCATTACCCATTAACTACTACCGGTAAAGACCACTTCGGGAAATTTACCTTGAGCTTCTGTCATGGGTCGTTTTTTCCCTTCTTCTTGCCAGTAGTTAATCACTTCAGTGGCTTGGTTGAGCAGGCCAACTCGGTCTGGGTCATCAATCCAGTGTTTGGCTTCGAGTTCGGTTTTGAGTTCTTCCCAAGCGTCATTACGGGGCCAGAAAAAGTAGCGGGTGAGAGGGCTGTTCCCTTTACCGACTACTTGATCGACTGCAATGGCAACGTTATCCTCTAACCAGAGGACTTTTAATTGAAATTTTGACAATCAAACCTCCAACATAATAGATCCGTTCAACAGATGCGATCATTCATTTTACCGCACTTTGAGCTGTTCTGTTTAAGTGAGGGGAATAGAAGGCTTATTTTAGGGAGGATGGAGCGATGAAGCGGCAAGGGTTGGTGGTGTTTGATATTGATGGGGTTTTGCGGGATGTGGGTCAATCCTATCGTCGGGCGATCGCCGATACGGTGGAGAAGTTTACAGATCAGCAGTATCGTCCCACGTTAGCAGATATGGATGAGCTGAAAAGTGAGGGCATTTGGAATAATGATTGGGAAGCCTCCCAAGAGTTAGTGTATCGCTATTGGTCTAGCCAGGGGCGAGAGCGGGAGAGTGTGGGACTCAATTATGAGGAGCTGGTGGAGTTTTTCCAGTCTCGCTATCAAGGGACTGATACCCACAATTTCAACGGATATATTACGACTGAAACCCTCTTAGTCACGGCTGATTATCTGCAAGGTTTGACGCAACAGGGGATTTTGTGGGGCTTTTTTAGTGGGGCAACACGAGCGGAAGCCAAGTATGCTCTAGAGTACCGGTTAGGACTGTCGAATCTGGCGCTGGTGGCGATGGAAGATGCACCAGGAAAGCCCGATCCGACGGGATTATTTCAGGTGATTGAGCAGTTAGATCCCGATCCAGCGCTACCAGTGTTTTATGTGGGGGATACGGTGGCAGATATGAAGACAGTAGAGAGAGCAAGAGCAGAACAACCGGAGCGGTTATGGGTGGCGATCGGGATTTTACCGCCCCATGTGCAAGAAACCCCGGAACGAAGCCAGAGCTACGCCCAACGGTTGCAACAGGCTGGAGCGCAAAGGGTGTTTAAGAATGTGGAAGATTTAACCGTTGCTGAGATTAAAGGATTGATTCAGGCATAAGAAGTAATTGGCTATTGATCTACAATAAAAAGCGATCGCCTAGCCATAACGCTCCAAATCTATGACTTCTGCATTACCCACCACCTCCAAAGATCGCCAGATGACTCTGCCTTCTGTTCCGCCTCTGGAAAATGGCGATCGCCTCACTCGTCCTGAGTTTGAGCGTCGCTATTGCCAAATGACAGACCTAAAAAAAGCTGAATTAATCGAAGGAGTTGTATATATGGCTTCTCCCCTACGGTTTACCCCCCATGCCGAACCCCATGGTAATGTGATGGGTTGGTTGTGGACATACAAAGTGGCTACACCCCAGACTCAAATGGGAATTGAGCCAACGGTGCGTTTAGATATTGACAATGAACTGCAACCGGATGGGGTATTGTTTATTCGTCCTGAGCAGGGTGGGCAAGTCAGACTGAGTGAAGATGGATACTTAGAAGACGCACCGGAATTAGTGGTCGAAATTGCTGCCAGTAGTGCGGCGATCGATCTGGGGGATAAAAAACGCTCGTATCGGCGCAGTGGCGTACAAGAGTATATTGTTTGGCAGGTGTGCGATCGCCGGATTGATTGGTTTCGCTTAGACAAGGGGGATTATGTAGCCCTATCACCGGATGAAACCGGTATTATTTCCTCGACAATCTTTCCTGGGTTGCGATTAGATGTTGAAGCAATGATCCAAGGCAATATGGCCCAAGTTTTAAGCGTTTTGCAAGAAGGGATTCAGTCCACAGAACATCAACAGTTCGTACAGAAAGAAATCTAGCCCAAACTGAGCTATCACATCAAATCCAGTAAATGGGCATAACTAGCGGGCAAGATGCCCGCACTGCTGTTTCGGTGTGGGAGCATCTCGCTCCCTAACCCCTTCATCTCAACTCTAAACTTCACCCTCTTCTTCTGCCATTTTCCGAGTCACCCTAGAAGCGAGTACGGTTACGACCAACTGTTTGGGTTCAGCCATGATTCTGACTCCTTCGGGGATATTGATATCTTTGACTGCTAAAGACCCCCCAACGGGCAGATTGCTCACATCCACATCAATAGTTTCTGGAATGCGATCGGGAGGACATTGAACCCGCACTTCACTAATGGGAGAATCGAGTAAACCACCGGATTGTTTCACCCCGATCGCCTCGCCCACGAAGTTTAAGCGCACATCCACTTCCACACTCTTCTGAGAGGCAATAGAAAAGAAACTCAGATGATAGGGAAAACCTTTCCAAGGATGCCGTTGAACTTCCCGCAACAGGGCTTTACCGTTCCAAGAGAGTTCCGGGATATTTACGTTAATTAGAGTATTATTGACTACAGCATCTTTCAGTAACTGTTGAGCCGTTTTATCGTCAACGGTTAAAGATATCGATTCATTGCCTTTATGGCCGTATAAATTTGCCGGGATTAATCCAGAACGGCGTAAGGCTCTGGCTTTGCTTCCTGCTTCTCTTTCGTGACACTCAATAGTAAGTTCCATAATCTCTGTTTCAGTGCTTATTTTAACTCAGGTTGAATGGTTGCCCTGGTCTAGTCTAGACCAATAGGCAATTAGTGGCCATTGGTCTTCACGGGAACACCATTGGCATCAAGTAAGGCCCGTTTGGGCCCGTGGATGGGGTCTTCGACGATGATGGTGCGATCGCGGCTCGCTCCTAAAGAAACAATAGCGATCGGCACATCCATCAGTTCTGCTAGAAATTTGAGATAATCTAAGGCAGCTTTTGGCAAATCCTCCAACGTACGACACTCAGCCGTTGATTGTTTCCACCCTGGAACCGTTTCGTAGATCGGTTTACACTTGGCAAAAATTCGGGCATTGGTGGGGAAATTTTCGCACCGTTGGCCATCGATTTCATAGGCCACACAGACCTTAATTTCATCGATATTATCGAGAACATCCAGTTTAGTAATCGCTAAACAATCCAGGCCATTAATCCGCACCGCATAGCGACCAATCACCGAATCAAACCAACCACAGCGCCGGGGGCGACCCGTAGTTGTGCCAAATTCAGCTCCCACATCCCCTAATTCTTGACCAATTTCGTCTTTGAGTTCCGTGGGAAAGGGGCCCTCACCCACACGGGTCGTATAGGCTTTGGCCACCCCAATCACCCGGTCAATCATAGTTGGCCCCACTCCTGCCCCCACACAGGCTCCCCCGGCAATAGGATTAGAGGAAGTCACATAGGGATAGGTTCCGTGGTCTAAATCGAGCAGTGTTCCTTGGGCCCCTTCAAATAAGATATTGTGACGTTTTTTTATCGCCTCATAGATTTTTAGGGAACTATCGACCACATAGGGGCGCAACCGTTCCGCGTATGCTAAGTATTGTTCAATGACTTCTTTGGGGTCAAGAGGCGGTAAGTCATAAAGCTTTTCAATCAGAGCATTTTTGTATTCAACCGTCCATTGCAGTTGCTTGCGGAGAATATCCGGTTGCATCAGGTCAATGATCCGAATACCCGTGCGTTCCGATTTATCGCTGTAGGTAGGGCCAATTCCCCGTTTAGTGGTTCCAATTTTGTGTTCTCCCCGTTTCTCTTCCGAGGCTTGATCGATCAGCCGGTGGTAAGGCATCGTTACGTGGGCCGTTTCGGAAATCATCAACTGCTCTGTGGAGATGTTGAGCTGGTGGAGTTGATCGATTTCTCCGATGAGTACCTTGGGGTCGATCACCGTTCCCCCGCCAATGATGCAGGCCGTATCAGGGTAAAGAATACCAGAGGGAATTAGGTGGAGTTTAAAGGTTTGACCCTGGACAACAACCGTATGTCCAGCATTGACTCCGCCTTGATAGCGGACAACAACATCTGCTGATTTACTCAGTAGATCGGTGATTTTTCCTTTTCCTTCATCGCCCCACTGGGCACCTATTACGACAACGTTAGCCAAGGGTCTTTCTCTCAAGCGATCGCACAATCTACTATTGTTATCGATTTTATTTTTTTATGTCAAGTCCTCCGATCGCTTTTCTGGAACTTCGATCGCCTGCACAAATTCGCGAATCGCCTGGGCTACCCCATCAGGATGGCTGCGCGGCCAATCAGGATCGCCTGTAGGCAAGGTTTGCTCTTTCACATTAGGCATTCGTTCGCTATACACTTGGTTAAGCGGGTCAATTTGCGGATAATCGCTATGGCTCGATAGACCAGAGAGCAGTAAACTGGGAACCGTCAGATTGGGCAATTCATCCTGGACATATTCGGATTCAATTTCCTTAGCTCTGCGTAGAAACAGCATCTGACAAGCAGGAAAAAATTGCAGAAAATGCGATCGCCTTTCCAACAGCGCTTCTATGGGTTTCGCCTTCCCCATCCATCGAGCCACAGGTAACAAAACTTTCAGGATCTGCACCCAAAACGATTTCGGCCCCACCAACCAGGAGGCTTGTTTCCACCGGTCTTTTAGAGCGGGTACATCCACCCCTTCCGGAGCCAATAGAATTAACCCCTTCACCTGTTCTGGATGGGCCAAAGCATAGCGCGTGGCAATCCATCCCCCCAAGGAATGACCCACCAGATACACTGAATCTAACTTTAGAGCCTGGAAATATTCCCGTAAGCATTCTACCTGTAAATTTACTGAATAATGAATATTGGGTCGATCTGACTCCGAAAACCCCAATAAATCCGGAGCAAAACAGTGATAATCTGTTCCTAAGCGCTCCATCACCTCCACCCATTGTCCCCCCTCATCCCAAGACCCGTGTAAACAAATAAGGGGGGTTCCTCGACCCACTTCTCGCCAAAACAGCATTCCAGGAGAAAGTTTAATTCGAGAATTCCTGAATAGTAAAGTCATATGATTAAGATTCAAAGACACACTCACAACCCCATAGGGACAGGTTTATCCCTCCCCCTTGACTATCATATAGCCAGATTGAGACTGTCCTCCCACGGAGGGCGCTTTGGGCTGTAGCGCACCATTCCCCATTGCTTAGTCTACAGCACTATTCATCACCGGAATCTCAACTACAAATTCTGTACCCTTTTCCGGACTCGATTCAAACCATAAACGGCCGCCATGTCTTTGGGTAATAATTTGATAGCTAATCGATAGCCCTAAACCCGTCCCTTTACCGATGGGCTTAGTGGTGAAAAAGGGATCAAATAAACGCGGTTGTGCGGATTCTGGAATTCCTGAGCCATTATCGCGAATGCGAATGGAAATCCAATCGTTTCTAAGGGGTTCGGTGGTAATTGTAATCTGGCTAGGATTTTCCTTCAAACTTTGTTGGTCTAATTGATGATTGCGCTCTTCAAGGGCATCAATAGCATTACTCAACAAATTCATAAAGACTTGATTAAGTTGCCCTGGATAGCACGTAATCGCAGGAAGTTCCTGATAATGTTTAGTCACTTCAATCGCTGCATAAGTATCACCACATTTGAGGCGATTTTGCAAAATCATCAGGGTGCTATCAATCCCTTCATGCACATTGACTTGCTTAACTTCAGCTTCATCTAAGCGGGAAAAGTTCCGCAAAGATTTGACAATTTCTCGAATTCTCACCGTTCCAACTTGCATCGATTGCAGAGTTTTGGGAAAATCTTCCAGCAGGAAATCGAGTTCGATCGCTTCAATTTCCTCTTGGATGGCTTCTGGAGGCTGGGGATAAGACTCGCGATAGAGTTGCACCAAGGACAACAGGTCTTCGGCATAGGTTTGGGCGTGGGCTAAATTTCCGTGAATAAAACCCACCGGATTATTAATTTCATGGGCAACACCAGCGACCATTTGCCCCAAACTCGACATTTTTTCACTTTGGATCATCTGAGCTTGGGTTTGTTGTAGTTCTTCTAATGTCGTATTCAGTTGCTGGGTACGCTCTGCCACTTTGAGTTCTAAATCATCTTTAGCTGCTTGCAATGCCTTAAAGGTTAGTTGCAACTGAGCCGCCATGCGATTAAACGCTTTGGCAAGGGTTCCTAATTCATCTTCTTGGGAAAGATAGACTCGTTGCGTCCACTGTCCCTTCGAGAGGTTCCATACTGCTTCAGTCAAGTTGGTTAAAGGTTGGGTAACCCAACGACTAAAATGCCAAGTGATGGAACCAACAACAATTAACGTGAGGAGACTGAGTAAAATCGCTGAACGATGATAAGACTGCTGGGGAGCCAAAACTTCTGATTTTTGCTGCATGAGAACGATTCCCCAACCGTTGGCTAATTTGACGCTTGTGGATAGCCAACGGATGCGATCGCGATCTGTAAAGTTTAAGGGCCCTTCTTCACCCTTTAAAAGACGTTGAACCGGGGGATAATCGCTGAAATCCTTAAGACTACCTTCCAGGAGCCGGTGATTGGGATGGGCTAACAGTTGACCTTGTTCATCGACGAGGAAAGCAAAACCGGTTTCGCCGATTTGGGTCATATCAATGACCTTGGAGATTTCGGTCAACACCATACCCACACGGATTACCCCTTGAGGAATAAGGCGATCGCCCCCTTCTGCATAAATGGGAGCCGAAAAAATCACTGCCGGTTCTCCAGTACGTCGAGTGATAATCGTTTCGCGGGTAATGGGTTGCCCTTTAATGGCTTCTTGGAACCAACGGCGATCGCTAAAATTGAGCGGTTCAATTGTTTCTTTTTCACTCAAGGCCATAAATCCACCCTCTGGGTTCACAGCTCCAATGCTCCAAACCTGATCTTGATACGTCCGGTGAGTGGAAACTAACAGGGGGCGCAACTGTTGGGGAGTGAGTGGGGAGACCCCAGGTTGACGGCTGAGGTTTTGCACCAGTAAGCTATTCATCCGATCCCATTGCGTCACGCGATCGGCTAATCGTTGGGCCTCCAGGTCAAGAGTTTGCTCCGTTTCCTCATTGATAATTCGTCCAGCGTGGAATGCTTGCAATTGCAGAGCGCCCAGGACAATCGGTACAACTCCTAAGAGGATAAAGAGGGTCATGCGCGATCGCAAACTTCCCATCAGTCTGATCCCGATGCGTCGCTCTGAAAAAGCACCAGGACTAGAAGTTATCTTTCTAGCAGAAGAAAAAGGAGATAGAGTAACCATAAAGGGCCTCCTGTAAACCGCGCACTTCAAACCCTGGGGAGATCTGAAGTATGACCATCTTAGGGTTTAGATGTGAAAAACTTGTGACAATCCCCTTTTTCCCCTTGCCTATTGCCTATTGCCTCCCCCCCCTTGCCCCTTGCCTCCCCCCCTCTTGCCTCTTTGCCACATATCTTCAAAAAGATTTAAAAAGCAAAATTTAAGTTTTCTGTATTCTTGGTCGAAATGGGAAAATACAGCCTATCGTAGAGACGGATGACACCCAGTTGTCCTCCATAACGTGAGGTTTGCTGGACTTAACTCATATGAATGTTTTACTGATTTTTATCCGTTCCCTGTGTTTAGCCATTGTCCTAAGTTTTGTGGCCCCTTGGATTATTATTGGAGGGGTCATGATTGGTTTAGATTTAGGAACTCAAATTCCTGGATTAACCACCCTATCCCAAGCTGGAGAAAGCTTTATTTGGCATATCTTAGCTATTTTTGGCAATGGAGAACCCCTAGAAGGATTACTGGTTCTTGGCGTAACCTCTAGCCTTGTAGGGGCCATGTTTGATGCCTTTGCCTTTTATCGAGAACAAATTTGGCATACTCATTAAGTTCTTTGGCCTAATGTCCTCATGACAAATTTGTTTATGAAGTTTGTTTAATCAGCAAGGCTACCGGAAACTGGTTGAGAATCTCCCGCATCCACAGAGTATTGTCACCTTGGATTTCTTGCCCCGTAATGACATCTTTCCACACCGCAGAAGGCCCCGTGGGTAAAGAAATCCGGGTTTCATGCCAAACCTGCTCACCCAAAGGATATTCATCTTCCTTAATTAATTTCGTTAAAAACCGAGGAGCAATCACAATCGCACTTTGCTCATTCCAAGTCCGCATAAACGTGACAATATGGTATTTGAGGCTCCCATTTACCGGCAATTTCTGGTAATCTCCCCGTTGAAACAATTCTTGATATTCCTGACGGGCCTTCAGGACTTGGGCAATAGTAAACAGCTTAATCCTGCCATCTTCCGGGTGCTGGAGCAAATTGGTAAATAAAGCCGACTTATTCTTTTTCCACTGCGCTCTAATTTCATGAAGTAACTTTAACCGTTTCTTAAAGTCTACCGGCCGCCGATTATCCGGATCGACCAACGTTAAATCCCATAACTCCGTCCCCTGATAAAAATCAGGCACACCCGGAACTGTAATTTTCAGCAGCGTTTGGGAGAGAGAATTAAAGATTCCATAATATTGAATTTTCTGTTGGAACTTACGAAAAGAAGGCAAAAACTTATTTTGCTTCGTCTCCTTAAACAAACTATCCACAAACTTCATAAACCCTTCTTCATAGGCCGTATCTGGACGCAACCAAGCCGTATTCACCTTCGCTTCCCGAATGGCCTTAATCAAATAATCTTTAATCCGTTGCACCAATTCCCCTTTATCTTGGTCATCAAAAGGATAAATCCCTAAAAGAGTTTGATAGAGGAAATATTCATCATTGGGAGTCGGCACATCTAACCCGCGCACCGTATCCTTATACCCCGCATTCATCTTTTTCCAAGCTTTTAGATACTCATTCCACTCCTCCGGAATTTCTGACAGCACATTAATTCTCGCCCGCATATCTTCCCCCCGTTTCGTATCATGGGTAGACGTGCCATTCATCGCATGGGGCCAATCTGAACTGCGCTCTTGATTAAAGTTATGAAACTCTTCTAGGGAAAAGCCAAAGTGACCCGGTGTAGAACCCACTTCATTCAAAGATACCAACCGGTTGTAGATATATAAAACCGTATCTTCCACCGACTTAGCCATCAGGGGCCCGGTGAACTGTTGATGACGCATGACAAAATGCAGCCACTGCTTTTTATCCTCTGAAGTCAGATGTTCATCAAATTGCAGCAACAAGAATTTTTGAATAAAACTAATTTCATTAATTAGCTCATTCAAAAAGCTCGGAATATTTTCTTGGGTCTTAGCAATAACTTGGGCAATACACTCTTGGTCTAGTTTGCTTACTTCATAATTGACTTCCTCGCCACTAACTTCACCACTAATATAGGTTCGATAGACGGAGAAAGCCGCCATTACTTCTACCAAGGCCGCTTTTAATCCATAAATGGTAAAATCACTGGAATAGCGATACTGGTCGGCAATCCGTTTGAGCAAATGGGCGAGGTTATCAATATCACCCGCGAGGTGTTTTTCCAGAATTTTGCGTTTATTCTCATCAACCAACCGATCGCACTTCAAGACATCGCCAATAAATTGGCTATAGCACTGGTCAAACTCAGCTTGCGAGTCTTGATAGCAGAAAATACCATTGACATAATTTAATAAATCATACCCTGTGGTTCCTTCAATCGGCCAATTCACCCGCAGTTTTTCATGGGGTTCTAGGATTTTCTCCACCACAATATAGGCATTTTCTGCTTGATTTCTCAACCGAATCAGATATTGCTTCGGATCGTATAATCCGTCAATATGATCGATTCTTAATCCAGTGATTTTGTTTTCTTCGATAAGCCGGAGAATGAGTTTATGGCTTTGATCAAACACAGCTTGATCTTCTACGCGCACACAAATTAAATCATTAACGGTGAAGAAGCGCCGGTAATTCAGCTCTTCATTGCCGACTTTCCAGAAGGAGAGCCGAAAGAACTGCTCATCGAGTAAGTCATCTAGCAGATCAAAGCTTTCAGGTTTACCGACTTCTCCATTAAAGACTTCAATATTTTCTTGGATAAAGGCTTTGATTTCAGGATTGTCATTCCACAATTCCCAAATCATGCTTTTAATGAAGCTGATTTGTTCATACCGTTCTGGGTGACCTGAACCAGGAGGAATATATTGAATTGCATTAATTGCATATAATACACCCAGAAATTTCACAAAATCGGGATGAGTTCTGCCCAGTTTATGTCGCAAGCGCTCAGATTCATGGTTTAATATTTTTCCATAAGATTCAATTTGTATCGGAAATTTCCAGTCCCAATAATTGATAGTAAATCCATTCTGATCGTACTGAATTTTCAGTTCTCCACTTTCTAAGCAGTCGCCATAAAATTTACCTAAAAATGGGGCTAAAACTCGGTGTCTAATGCCTTCATAGGGATGTTCCCAATCAATATCAAAGTAGTCTTTGTACTGAGAGTTAGGGCCATTTTCTAGCACATCTACCAACAGAGGATTTTGGCTGCTAAAGGCCATGTGATTGGGAACAATATCTTGTATCCAACCGAGTTCACGTTTTTGCACGAGTTCAATTAATTTTTCAAACTCTTTTTCGCCACCGAGTTCTGGATTAATGGTGTTGGGATCGACGACATCATAGCCGTGGGTACTACCACTTTGCGATTTTAAGATGGGGGAAGCGTAAATGTCAGAAATCCCTAATTCGGATAAGTAGGGAAGAATGGCCTGGGCCATTTCAAAGGTAAATTGGGGGGTAAATTGGAGTCGATAGGTTGCGCTGGGAATTTTCATAGAGTAGTAGATCGGAAAAACAGTCAGGATTGATTATAGCGTCAATCTGAGGGTTAGACACGCTATTGATGGAGTTTAGGGTTAGGACTGAGTATACAAGACAAATCCCCAACTGGAGAGGGTGATTTCTGTACCAGCGCTCAGTTCTTGGGGGTTAGTTTGTCCAGAACCGTTCCATTGTGGATCGGCAGAATCTAGGGTTTTTGTCCAAGCTCCGGGGGGAAGGGAGGGGGTGAAGGTAATGGGATCGGAGTTGAAGTTTAAACACGCATAGAGATGGGAAGAGTTGACCTGACGATGGAGGATAATTAGGGAGGTATCGGTGGGATGGATGACTTCTGTATGCTCTTTTTTCAGGGAGGCTAAAGCGGGGTGAGTTTTACGCAGTTGAATGAGGGTTTTATGGAGCGATCGCAGAATCTGATGATTTCCTTGCTTGCCTAATTCCCAGTTTAAGGTAGATTCCTGAAAAACTTCTACACTTTGGGGATCGGGGACTTCTTTTTGCCAACCAAAGGACTTGAATTCTTCGGCTCTTCCCTTCCGCACCCCTTCGACTAAATTGGGGTCACCATGGCTGACAAAATACTGAAAAGGCGCGGTTTCGCCGTATTCTTCGCCCATGAAGAGCATGGGGACAAAGGGAGAGAGCAAAACGGCGGCTGCGGCTAATTTTAACTGATCGAATCCGACTAAGGTGGAGAGGCGATCGCCCGCTAACCGATTTCCCACCTGGTCATGATTTTGAATACAGACCACAAAACACTCCCCTGGATAGCTGGCAGCCGAATTCCCATGGGAGCGCTGACGATGAACCGAATACTCGCCAGAATACACATAACCCTCGCCATAGGACTTCGCTAAATGGCTCACCTGGCCAAAATCCTGATAATATCCCGAAGTTTCCCCCGTTAACACCGTATGCAGAGCATGGTGAAAATCATCGCACCATTGACTGTGATGGCCAAACCCTCCCGTTTCCCTAGACTGGAGAACCCGCACATCATTTAAATCGCTTTCAGCAATCAAATAATGGGTATATCCCAACCGTCCATCCAATTCTTCCACAGCCGCGCCTAACTGTTGTAGAAAGGGTTGGGCACTAAAATCATAAATGGCATGAACCGCATCTAAACGCAGAGCATCAATATGATACTCCTCTAGCCAATAGAGCGTATTTTGAATAAAGAAATTGCGAACTTCGTTGCTCTGAGCATCATCATAATTGACCGCATCTCCCCAAGGGGTGCGATATTTATCCGTAAAATAGGGGCCATAATCCCAGAGATAGTTACCCTCCGGGCCAAAATGGTTATACACCACATCCAGGATGACCGCAATTCCCGCTTTATGACATGCACTCACCAGGGTTTTCAACCCATCGGGGCCGCCATAGGAGGCTTGCACCCCATAGAGATAAACCCCATCATAGCCCCAGTTGCGAGTCCCCGGAAAGGGAGCCACGGGCATAATTTCAATGGCGTTAATGCCTAAATCGAGTAAATCGGGGAGTCGGTCAATAATAGCGGTAAAGGTTCCTTCAGTCGTAAACGTGCCCACATGCAGCTCGTAAATCACATATTGGTCTAAGGGTAAGCCTTTCCAATCAGGATCTTGCCAGACAAAAGCCTGATGATCCACCACTTGCGAGGCATCATGAACCCCTTTCGGTTGGAGGGAGGAGGCGGGGTCAGGACGGTCTAGGGAACTGTCGAGTTGATAAAAGTAGAGGCTTCCGGGTTGAACATCACTGACGGTTGCCGACCAATACCCCTGTTCATCTCGTGAGAGGGGTATCAATCGCTCTTGGGGAGAAACTAAGTGAACCGCAACCTCTTGGCGTTGAGGGGCCCAAACTCGAAATTCGCACTGGTTGTTTCCCAAGTATTGAGATCCGATTTTCATCTGCTTAAGACCCTTGACTGCATCATTAAGATATTAATACAGGATTGGCCCTTCACCCCAGATGGGGGAAGCGCTGCTCGATTTTACGGGAGTTGAGGATTTAGTGTCTTGGTTGAGCGATAATGCTCGGTAGCGATCGCCCAAATTTCACCTAAATCCCTTGGCCTACGACAACACCTGCAAATACCTAGCCGAAAAGTTCCCAGAGTCC
>NZ_JAQOSO010000070.1 GCF_030068505.1 Roseofilum capinflatum BLCC-M114 | reverse complement strand
TGGGGGAATGGGGGGAACAAACAGCAGACTGGGTAGCACTTTGAGCCATTTTAGCTATCGTTCAAAACAGTCATTAATGTACCTCATAACAGCGAAAACTGCTGTATGCATATGGGTAACGGTAATATAAATATTTTTCACGGCAATTCTTCAGATGAAAAAGTAAAAGAACAAACTTCTATTAATCAATCAGAAAATTTTCAGGCTGAAAAAATACACGATCGCACCCACATCCCCAAATACGATCGCCTCTATCCCCACCGTACAGAGGAACTCAACACGCTCAAACACTGGATACTCAACGAAAATAGCGCCATTATCACTGTCTATGGGTTATCGGGGATGGGCAAAACAGCCCTTGCAACCCAACTGGTAGACGACATAGCAGCGCATTTCGATCGCCTCATCTGGTATAGTCACCGCACCTTTCCCAATCTTAACGCCCTCACAACTGGCTTAATCCAATTCCTCTCCCAAGGAGAAACAAGCGAACATCGCGCACTACTGGACTACTTGCGATCGCACCGTTGCTTCATTATCCTGGACGACTTCCACGAAACTCTCACCCCTGGAGAACTCGTTGGGCGTTACCTACCCGAATACCAGAGTTATGGTAAACTGCTGCAAGATATTGGGCGATCGCCCCACAACAGTTGCGTACTGCTCCTCAGTTGGGAACAACCCCCAGAAATAGCCACCCTGGAAGCCGAAAATCGTCCTTGTCATAGCCTCCTGTTATCCGGTTCAGTGCAATTAGCCGAAGAACTCCTGCAAAACAAAGGATTAAGTGATGGCGATCGATGGTTAGAACTCATCAACCGCTACAGTCAAAACCCCTCATGGCTTAACATTATTGCTGCAACGATCCAAGACCTATTTAATGGTAGTGTCGCCCAATTCTTATCCTATCCTAACCTATTTTTAGGCGATATAGAACTCATCATCAGAAGCCATTATCAGCGTTTATCTGCTTCTGAAAAATTCCTATTATCTTGGTTAGCTCATCAAGAGAATCTCACCGATCTGTCCAACATCCCTTCAGAACAGTTTCCCTCAGACTTCAATCTTTTAGCCACCATTTACTCTTTAAGAAAACGGGGCTTTATTCAAAAAGCTCTAGACTCTAAACACTTCCAGTTAATTCTAGAACCTGTGATTAAACACTATAGTGGTTTGCACGGTAATGATAAACACTTGGAAAGATCCCCGGTTGAAATCAAAGATGACCAAAGAAACTCTTAACACTATCTTAAACCAAACCTGTCAAAAACTGAAAAACCTATACGGCCAGCAAATTGACCAAATTATTCTCTATGGTTCTCAAGCAAGAGGGGATGCAGAACCTGACTCAGATATCGATATTTTAATCATTCTGAAACAAGACTTTCAATATTCTGAAGAGAGCAACAGAATTAGCCAAACAATTGCCGATTTATGCTTAGAATATAATACGTTGATAAGCTGTGCTTTAGCCAGTAGTCGCCAATTCCAAGAGTATAACAATAGCTTCTTTCGTAACATCCGCCGAGAAGGTATACCCCTATGACACCAGAACAGCAAAAATTGCTGGAAAAAGCGAATCGCAGTCTACAAGCTGCCAGAGAGTTAAACCGTACAGGTTTTCCGGATTTTGCGGCATCGCGCACTTACTACGCTATGTTTTATATTGCCACAGCATTTTTAGAAGGCGAGGGGTTGTCCTACTCTAAACATTCAGCAGTTATCGCCGCTTTCAGTAGGATATTTGCTCGCACTAATCGCATTCCGGTTGATATACTACATCACTTTCCGTATGAGCTAGTAGATAGCCGTCTCATTAATGCGGAAATAATCCGATTAAGAGCTGATTACAACACCGAACTCGATATTCCAGAAATTGATGTGGAACAACTGATATCTCAGGGGGAAGAAATGCTGAATTTTGCTTTAGGGAATATCGATTCATTGCCCCCATATTCACCCTAGCAGTAGTGCCGTGACACAGCTAAAAATGAGGTCATAGAGGAGTCCGAGCATCTTGCTCGCTGCCTTTCTCTATGGCGATTCGCTGCGCGATACCTTCGGGATCGCCAACCACAATCCACATCTAGAGTCATAAATCTTCCTTAACAAACTTGACCGCTACAGATAGTGTGGTTTAGGATAAATACCCCTACCTCTAGTCGAGCCAACGCAACCGCAGTGAATCATCTACTCGAATGGGAAGCCAGTGGAGTCGATCGCCAGCTTACCCAGCTTAACGTCATCCCCCTCGAAGGCCAAACCCCCTACAACTATCTCCTCTACGCCGATGACCTACCGCGCCGCAAAGATGGCCGGTTGCGAGCCAATATTATGCAACGCTATCAGCATCTCAAGCAAGGGGGATGGTGGTGTTCTGGCATTAACCCCCTTACCGGAGAAGATGAAGACTGGGGATGCTTCAAACCTGCTCAACCCCGCTATGCAGAAGGCAAAGCCATCAAATACGAACATCCCCCCAAAACCCCCACCCGACTCTTTGCACTCAGGGTTACCCAGTCCATCTGGCAAACGATCGCCAACCGGGGAAACGCCTCCCTAAGCGCCGAAGAGATCCAGCCGGAACGCTCGGATCTGGGCTTTTGGCAGTGGGTGAAAGATAATCCTAGCGTGCCCCTGTGCATCACCGAAGGAGCCAAAAAAGCAGGCGCTCTGCTCACCGCAGGCTACGCGGCGATCGCCCTTCCCGGCATCCATAGCGGCTATCGCATCCCCAAAAATGACCAAGGTCGGCGCATCAGCCACCCCCATCTGATCCCCGAACTGCAACCCTTCATCGCCCCCAACCGCCCCATCACTATCGTCTTCGACCAAGACAGCAAACCCCAAACCCTCCGCGCCGTGCAAAGCGCCATTCGCCGCATGGGTTACCTGCTGCAACAAGCCGGATGTCAGGTCAACATCGTCACCTGGAACCCCCAATGGGGAAAAGGCGTAGACGATCTGATCGCCAGCCAAGGAGCAGCAGCCTTTCACCAAGCCTACAGCCAAGCCCTCCCCTTCGATCGCTGGAAAGCCACCATCACCCAACAGCTCACCCATCCCCGCACCCTCACCCTCCATGAGCGCTACTTTCCGGCCACCCTTCCCATCCCCGAAACTGCCCAACTCGTCGCTATAAAATCCGCCAAAGGAACCGGTAAAACCCAACTGCTCGAAACCATTGTCAAACAAGCCAAACGCACCGGACAACCCGTCCTCGTCATCAGTCATCGGGTGCAACTGGTAGAATCATTAGCGGCTCGCTTCGGACTGCCAGCCCTCACCGGTGAAGCCTCCCCAGATCCAGGGGTTGTGCTGTGCATTGACTCTTTGCATCCCCACTCCCGCGCCCAGTTGAATCCCCAAGACTGGCAAAATGCCCTGGTTGTGATTGATGAAATCGAGCAAGTTCTGTGGCATGGTTTAAACTCCAGCACCTGTCGCCGTCATCGGGTGGCTATTCTGAACACTTTGAAAAGCCTAATCCAAACTGTCTTAGGAGGCACAGGTCAAGTCTGGGTTGCAGATGCCGACTTAAGCGATCTTTCCCTAGAGTATTTGATGGCTCTTTCGGGCATTGACCCGGATGTGGCCGTAGTCGAAAATACTTGGAAACCGAGCCAGGAAGAGGCTTGGCAGGTCTATAGCTATGAAGAGAAAACCCCTGAGCGCCTGGTGGAAGACCTAGCCGCTCATATTGCCTCTGGGGGGCGGCCGATGGTCTGTTTGTCGGCTCAGAAACGGGGCAGTAAGTGGGGAACGATTACCCTAGAGAGCTATTTACAGCAGCGTTTTCCAGAGCGGCGGTTTTTGCGGATCGATTCGGAAACCTTGGCCGATCCGACTCATCCGGCTTATGGGTGTACGGGGGAGCGTTTCGATCGCCTCTTAAGTCAGTATGATGGGGTGTTGGCTTCTCCCGCCATTGAAACCGGGGTGAGCATCGATCTCAAGGGTCATTTTACCTCGGTGTGGGCGATCGCCCAAGGCATCCAAGCCGAGAACTCTGTCCGTCAAGCGCTGTCACGACTGCGGGAAAGTGTGCCTCGCTATGTCTGGATCGCTCCCTATGGCTTTAACCGGGTGGGAAATGGTTCAACGTCCCTAGCCAGTTTGCTCAGTTGCGAACATCGGTTAACCCAAGTGAATATTCGCCTGTTGCAACAATCGGATTTTACCCAGTTAGACGGCTTGGATCTTGGCTTTCAAGCGGAGTCCCTGATGACTTGGGCCAAGTTGGCGGTACGGTTTAATGGCGGAATGGCTAGGTATCGGGAAGCGGCGATCGGCTCCCTGATGGCAGAAGGTCATGTTTGTCAGAGTGCAGTGGAGCAGAAACCAGCAGCAGAGGAGGAGAGCGAACCCACTTTGAAGACGACGATCGATCGCGTTTTAGAGCAAAATTATCAGGCAGAATGTGAGGCGATCGCCGATTCTGGAGTTGAACAAGTTTCCGTAAGTTCCCCATCTACTCTGTATTATCGTACCAGCCAAACTCCGGATCAACGACGCAGATCTCGCCATCAAGAACTCTGGCAAAAGTATGGAATTCCCGTTACCCCTGAGTTAGTCAGTTTAGACGATCGCGGCTGGTACGAGCAATTACAGTATCATTATTTTCTCACCGTCGGCCGTCCCTATTTAGCCGATCGCGATACTGCCATGGCGCGGGAATTGCTCTCACGGAGATCAGGTGGTCTCTTTTTACCCGACTTTAACAGCTCTCAATTGGGGTCAAAGATTGGCACAATGGAGCTTTTAGGCATTCCCAGTTTAATTGCCGATCCAGAGCGGGTATTTATGAATACCGATGTGGATTTACAGCAGTTACAGGACATTGCCTTGTCTAACCGCGAAGAAGTGCGATCGCTCTTTGGTATCGGACTGGCTAAAAATGCCTCTGGAATCATGATCCTGCGCCGCTTTATTAATCTCTTGGGCTATAGTCTAGAGCATCAGCGCACCACCAGCCTCAAAGGTTCCGGGAAACGCCTACGGATCTATGGCTTAGTTTGTCCGGACGATCCCAGAGAACAGGTATTTCAGCAATGGTTACAGCGCGATCAGATGGACGAGAAAACCTATCCTCGACTCCCCTTGACGCTACCTGATATAACTAAGATAGAGGATTCAGGGAGCGATCGCTATCAACAACTGAGTCTCTTTGGGTTGGGTAATGATATCAAATCAAGTCCGATTCAACTGCTATGATTACAACTCATCGTAGGGTGGGCAGGAGAAGCAGCCATATGATTCAAATTCTACCAAAAGACCCTGCCCACCTGACTCCTATACTTTAACTGATGACCCGGACTTAATCTAATTGAGACACTACTGCCGTGACAACCCTAAAATGGTGGGTTACGGCGGATTGAGAGATTGCTCTTACAGTCTAGGTTTTAGCCGCCTAACCCACCCTACGCTAATGCACTATTTTAGCTGTGTCACGGCACTACGCTAATTCCCTGTGTCCCCCCACCTCCCCCATCTCCCCATCCCCCACTCCTCCACTGCGGTAGAATAAGACAACAGTGGTTGCGTATGGGGAGGGATAATGCTCTCAAAAGATGAGACATTAGCTGAGTTTCATCAGCGTTATGCCATAGAACTGCAAACCTATCTTCAAGAAAACGCCACTCATCAAGAGGATAAGGAGTCTGGCGCAACTTTGGCAACGTCTCAGAAAGAGGGTTTGCTTGCGCCTACCCTTCCCATATCTGCCAATATTTTTTTAGGACAATTGGCATTAGCGTCGGGTATTAGCGTCGTCGATCTCGTCCATATCCATCAGATCGCTTGTGGGGAGTTAGGGGAAGAACATCGGGAGAAACAAGAGGAATTTTTACGACTGGTCTTATCGGCCTATGAGCGATCGCAACGCTTAAATACTCGTCAAGGGCAATTTAACCGCTTACCCGATATTTTATATTCTATCAATACAGAATATTATCTGCAACGGTGGAACCCTGCCCTCGAAAAAGTCACAGGTTTAAGCCAAACTCGCTTAATGAATGAATCCGTGTTAAGTCTTTTTCCTCTGCAAGAGCAACCGCTCATTGCTGACCATATTCAAGCCGCTTTTCGGGATGGACAACATGAAATCGATACCCTGTTGCTCACCCGTGCAGGGCCGATTCCCTACCGCATCAAAGGAATGGTGATGAAAAATGAAGAGGGGGAAGTTGTCGGTCAAGTTGGTCTGGGGAATAGTTTAACCGAAACCACACTCAATATTGAAGCGCTGCGAGATTCAGAAGAGCGGTTTCGTCACCTGGTGGAAAACCTGAATGAAGTGTTTTGGCTCATGGACATTGAGAACCAAGCCGTCATATATGTTAGTCCATCCTATGAAAAAGTATGGGGTCAATCCTGTGAAAGCTTATATGAAAATCCCCAATCCTGGTTAAGTGTCATTCATCCTCAAGAGAGCGATCGCATTCAAGCCACCTTACCCGCGCAACGTCATGGCCCTTGGGAACAAGAATACCGCATCTTACACCCCAGTGGGGTCACTCGTTGGGTTCGCACTCGATGTTTCCCCGTCCGTCATCCGGCCGGCGATCGCACTTATCGTTTAGCTTCCATTTCCGAGGATATCACCGAACGCAAACAAACCCAAGTTGCCTTAGAGCGATCGATTTCCCTTCTACAAGCCACATTAGACTCGACTGCTGACGGCATTTTAGTCTTAAATCGAGAAGGTAATATCCTCAATTTCAATCAACAATATGTACAAATGTGGCGCATCCCGCCCAAGATATTATCCTCTAGAGATTCTCAGTTAGTCAATGCATTTTTACTCGATCAAATGCGCTATCCAGAAGACTTTATTAATTTTATCAATCAGGATTATCAAAATCCCGCAGAAATTCACCAAAATATAATCGAACTGATTGACGATCGCATTATCGAACTCATCTCTAGACCCTATGAACTCAGTGGTCAAATTCGCGGTCGAGTTCATTGTTTTAGTGATGTGACAACCCAGCGAAAAGCGGCTGAATCCTTAGAATCCTTAAATGAAGACCTAGAATCAAGAGTCAACAAAAGAACCGCACAATTGAGGCATCTTAATGAACAACTTCAGTTATCTGTTCAAGAAAAAGAAACCCTACTCAAAGAATTACACCACCGGGTCAAAAACAACTTACAAGTCATTGCCAGCCTCTTAAGACTGCAATCGAGTTATGTACAAAATCCCCAAGATCGAGAACTGTTCAAAGACAGTGAAAACCGTGTCAGATCCATGAGTTTAATCCATGAAAAACTTTACCGTTCTCAAGAGATGGGAGAAATTAATGCCCAAGATTACCTTTATACTGTAGTCAACAACTTAATCAGCTCCTATGGCATATCATCCCAACGAATCAAGATGGATTTTAATCTCGAACCTATTGCTTTAGATGTGGATACAGCAATTCCCTGTGGTTTAATTGTCAATGAATTAATTTCTAACTGCTTTAAGTATGCTTTTTCAGAAGATTCTTTAGGGATAATCAAGGTAGAGTTTACCTCTCAAGAGAACCATACCGTTCATCTTGTAGTCGCAGACAATGGTCGGGGGTTACCCGAAGGTTTTGATCTAGAAGAAATTGATTCTTTAGGATTACAATTGGTACAAAACTTAGTGGAACAACTAGAAGGGAATTTAACCCTCATTGGCAACGAAGGGACTCAGATCGCGATAAATTTTCCGTGGGTTAATCAACAAAAGGAAGATCACAATGATGAATTCGATAAAAATATTAGTGGTTGAAGATGAGCGTATCATTGCTATGGATATTCGCAACAGCTTGAAGCGGATGGGGTATGAGGTGGTGGGGATTGCAAGTTCTGGAGAACAATCTTTAGAAAAAGTGGCAGAAATGAAGCCCCATTTGGTGTTAATGGATATTGTCCTAAAAGGGGAAATGGATGGCATAGAAGCGGGGGAAAAAATTCTGCATGAGTTTAAGATTCCTGTGGTTTATTTAACTTCTCATACCGATCCCAGCACCCTAGAAAGAGCCAAGCAAACGAATCCTTTTGGCTATGTGGTTAAACCCTTTGAGGAACGGGATTTACATACGACTTTAGATATTGCTCTCGCTCGCGCTAAAGTGGAAGCAGAAATAGAAAAAAATTTAGCGCGAGAGCGAGAATTGGTGGATTTGAAATCCCGGTTTGTGACTATGGTTTCCCATGAATTTCGCACTCCCTTGGCGACGATTTTATTTTCTACAGGATTATTGGAAAAATATGGTCACAAATGGACAGAAGATAAAAAACAAATTCATTTCGATCGCATTAAATCGGGAGTGCAGCGCATGACTCAAATTTTAGAAGATATTTTAGTTGTGGGCAAGGTAGAGTCGGATGAATTGAAAGTAGCACCCACATGGATAGATATTCAGATGCTGTGTTCCCAGATTATTGAGAAAATCCAATTGTCTCCCAAAACCAAGGTGGAAATTGATTTACAAACGGAGGCTCTGCAAACCCATTCAGTGTATTGCGATCGGGATTTAATGGAACATATTGTTTATAATTTGGTTTCTAATGCAGTAAAATATTCTCCACGAGGATCGAGAATCTTGGTGGAGTTGTCAGATAAGAACAAAAACTTAATTTTCAAGGTTGCTGATTCGGGTATGGGAATTAGTGCATCCGAACAAGAACACTTGTTCGAGTCTTTTTATCGAGGTAATGATGTGGAAAATATCCCCGGAACGGGATTAGGGTTAGCAATTGTTAAGCGGGCTGTGGATTTGCAACAGGGAGAGATTACAGTAGAAAGTGAAGTAGGAGTGGGTAGCACGTTCACGGTGATTTTACCGTTGACTTCATCAGTAAATTTATCAGAGACGGAAAATGGTGAAAATTCTGGTCATTGAAGATGAGCAAGCCATTCGGGAAAACGTACTGGAATTGCTTGAATCAGAAGGATATGAGGCGCTGGGAGCAGAAAATGGTCGAGAAGGGCTGAAGATTGCCCAAAATGCGATACCTGATTTGATTTTATGTGATGTGATGATGCCGGAGGTGACGGGTTATGCGGTATTAACGGCGCTGCAAGAGAATCCCCTGCTCTCCCATATTCCGTTTATTTTCTTAACTGCGAAAAGCGATCGCCTGGATTTTCGCTATGGTATGGAGTTAGGGGCGGATGATTATTTGATGAAACCTTGTCTGCCCAATGAAATTCTGCGAGCTGTGGCGGCACGGTTGGATAAAAAAGCCAGCCTCAATGCCCACTATTTGCAAGAACTTCAGCGTCAAGCCTCACAAGATTTGCTCACTCATTTGCCCAACCGTACCCGTTTACGGGAGATGTTCCAAACGTTAGTAGCAAACAGTTCTACCTTGGTGGCTGGACAGGAACAACTGATTCCAGTTTTCTGTATTGGTTTAGATCGGTTTGAACGTATTAATAATACTCTCGGTTACGATATGGGCGATCGCCTCCTGCAAGCTGTAGCTCAACGCATCGGGGAAACTCTAGAGGCAACCTCACCGATTCTCGCTCGCCTCAGTGATGATGTCTTTGTGGCAATTTTAGGGGAACAGCTCTCCCGCCATGAAGTGATGGCACAGATGGAAACCCTGATCGCAAAACTCTCTGAACCCTTCTCGATCCAGGGCGAAAATCTGGCGATTACTGCCAGTATTGGCATGACTTATTATCCTAGGGATGGCCAAGATATCGATCCCTTAATCCAAAATGCGAGTCGTGCCCTTAATCAAGCTAGGGAACGGGGGGGTAATAAATATCAATTTTATATTCCCACCTTCTACGTTGGTTCCGGCGATCGCCTCAACCTAGAAGCAAGTTTGCGATATGCCCTAGAGCGTCAAGAACTGCAAGTCCATTATCAACCCCAAGTCAGCTTGCAAACTGGTCAAGTTATTGGTGCAGAGGCCCTCATTCGCTGGCAACATCCAGAGCGCGGATGGGTTTCTCCAGCTAAATTTATTCCCATTGCTGAAGAAACTGGATTAATTGATTCCATTGGTAAATGGGTGCTAGTTCAAGCCTGTAAACAAGCCAAAGACTGGCAAAAATTAAATCCCAACTTTCAAATGAGTGTCAATTTATCGCCCCGCCAACTGACTCAACTCCCCTTACATCAATGGCTGTTAGATTGCTTGATCTCAATCGGGTATATTCCCTCAACTCTAGAATTAGAATTAACCGAAAGTGCCTTAGTGGAGCAAAAACAAGAGGCTTTGAAAATATTAAATTCTCTCAAGTCTATTGGTGTTAAACTTGCCTTAGATGATTTTGGTACTGGATACTCATCCCTAGAATATCTCAAGGATTTTCCTTTTGATGTATTAAAAATAGATCGTTGTTTTATTAAAAGAATTGAAACAAATATCAAACAAAAATCTCTTGTTTCTGCTATTATAAAAATGGCGCAAGCCTTGGACATGAAGGTAGTTGCGGAAGGTGTAGAAACAGTAGATGAGATAAAATTCTTACAGAATCAAAGCTGTGAATTTATGCAAGGTTATTACTTTAGTAAACCCCTGGGGAAGGAAGATTTTGAAGAGCAAATTTTGAAGCCTAAAAAACAACTTCCTAAGATGATAGTGCCACGACAGGGAAAAGATTGGGGTAAATATATCAAGAATTAAGGTTAAACTAGAAAAAATACTGATTGTGTGACAGGAGACGATTTGGGATGGTTAAAGTATTGGTCATTGAAGATGAGGAACTGATTCGAGAAAATATTCTCGATCTCTTAGAGGCGGAAGACTTTGAAGGACTAGGGGCGGAAAACGGCCAAGTTGGGGTCGAGATTGCCAAAGCGCAAATCCCAGATCTGATCCTCTGTGATGTGATGATGCCCCAATTGGATGGATATGGGGTATTAGAGCAATTGCGCTGCGATCCGAAAACGGCGATGATTCCGTTTATATTTTTAACGGCGAAAGCAGAAAAAAATGACATGCGCTCCGGTATGGAGTTAGGGGCAGATGATTATTTAACTAAACCTTGTTTACCGGATGAATTGCTCAAAGCGATTAATACTCGCTTAGACAAACAGGCGCGGATTAAAGAAGCGTCTCAGGGACAATTGGATGAGTTACGTGATAGCATTGCGCGATCGCTGCCCCATGAGTTACGCACCCCCCTGAATGGGATTATGGGGTTTGCGGAACTGATGAGTTATGAAGCCGAAGACTTAAAACCCGAAGAGATTCGGGAGATGGCCGATCAAATCCTGGTATCGAGCAATCGACTATACCGCCTCATTCAAAATTTTCTCTTATACGCTGATTTGGAATTGGCCAGCAAAAATAGCGATCGCCTCCAGCAATGGCGCTCCCAAGCTACAACCTCCATTCGCGATGCAGTCGAAGAAGTGATTTCCTTAAAAGCCGATCAATGTGGGCGCACAGCCGATCTCAAATATCAATTAGAAGATAGTCCCGTCCAGATCGAAGCCTCTCGACTCCAGAAACTGGTACAAGAAGCGATCGATAATGCCTTCAAATTTTCCCCCACTGGAACCCCAGTACAGGTGACCACAACAGTTCAAGACAACACCGTAGTGTTAACCCTGATTAACTCAGGACGGGGTATGACTCCAGAGGAAATCGAGCAAGTGGGAGCCTATATGCAATTTAATCGGAAGCTCCACGAACAACAGGGTTCAGGCTTAGGACTGGCGATCGCCAAACGGATGGCCCAAATCCATCAGGGTGACTTAACCATTGCCAGCATCCCAGATCAAGAAACCCGAATTACCATTACCTTACCCACAGGAGGATAGGGGGAATGGGTACGATGACGAGAATGGGGAGATTACCCATGACCCATTATCCATTTTAATGAATATGGCTTGCATTCTAGTAATTGAAGATAATCCAGAAATTCTCAGTAATGTCGTTGATTTTCTCGAAGCTGAGGACTTTGAAACCTTGAGCGCCGAAAATGGTCGCCTAGGTCTAGAACTGGCTTTTTCCCATCCAGTAGACTTGATTCTCTGCGATATTATGATGCCGGAACTCGATGGCTATGGAGTCTTAAATGCCTTGCGCCAAAATCCAGCTACGGCAACCGTTCCCTTTGTTTTCCTGACGGCCAAAGGTGAACGGCAAGACCTGCGGACAGGGATGAATTTAGGGGCAGATGATTATCTGATTAAACCCTTCACCCCGGATGAACTGCTAGAAGCTGTTTCTGCTCGTCTATCCCGTTCTGCTCAACTGGAACAGTACGATCCCCTCACTGGGCTGCCCCAAATCAGCGCCTTGAGTGAACCCGACGGTTTTTTTACTCAAGCAGTAGCCCAAAGCGATCTGAGCCGTTCCCTCGTCCCCCTGATGTTAATCGCATTAGACCGCCTAGAGCGCATTCAGGAAGCCATGGGCCATCGTCAACGAGATGAGGTCTTAAAAGCGATCGCCCAACGGCTTACCCAGTTGATCCAGACTCTGGGGGGTCAGGTGGCCAAAGGCAACGGGGAGCAATTCGCGGTGATGTTACCGCCAGTGTCCGAGCAAACGGTGGCCATTCAACAGGCTCAACAGATCTTAGAAGCCATTCATGAACCGACGATCCTCGGCCAGCATACGGCGATCGTCACCGCCAGCATGGGCATTAGTTTTTACCCCAAAGCGACCAACTTTGACGAACTGCAACGGCAAGCGAGTATCGCTCTCGGTAACGTCAAGAGTATGGGAGGTAACCATTATCGTGTTTATATTCCGCCCCTATTCGGCCTCGACCAAACTAGAAACCTGAAACTCGAAGAAGACTTTTATCAAGCTTGGAGTAGCCAACGGTTTCAAATTCGCTACCAACCCAGAATCGAAGTCAAACAACGCCACTGTGCGGCGGTTGCTGCTCTCTTACATTGGGAACATCCCCAGATGGGAAGCATCCCAGAAAGCAAATTATCTGAACTCGCTACAGTTTGCGGATTAAACTTGGTGTTAGACCCGTGGATTTTAGATCGAGCCTGTCAAGAACTAAACACTATTCAAGGCACAAAACAGCCTTTGCGCGTTGCGATTCGGGTCTCTGAACCGCTTTTTAATGAAGACCTTTTGGGAATGATTGACCGCACCTGTAAAGCCCATGACTTTCCCCCGTCGCGTCTCGACTTAGAATTTGCCGCCAGCACCCTATTGGGGGCGAAAAATCAAAATCAAATGGCGGCGACCCTGCGATCGCTTCAGGAGCGGGGAATTGCGATTACCATTGAGGGGTTAGGGGAAGGCAATCAATTTCTCAAGGACTTAGGTTCATTAGCAATTACTGCGTTGAAACTTGATGGCAGCTTGATGCAACACCTACAACCCAATCAACCCCTGATTAAAGCCATGATTCAATTGTGCCATAACTGGAAATTGCAGGCGATCGCCCCTGGAATTGTCACTCAAGAGCAGCAACGGTTTTTACAACGCCATAAGTGTGATTTAATTCAATATGAACAGTCCTATGATCTCAGAGCGCTCAAAGCACTTTTACGGCAATGAGTAATGAGTAATGAGTAATGAGTAATGAGGGTATGTAGGGGAGGGGGCCGTCCGCCCCTACATATTATTGTAAATACACGCTTCGTGAAGTGCTGTATTAATTCTCCATCACTTCCTCTAACTGGGCAGTCTTCACTCGAAACTGTCGAGTTTGATTGCCCCGTTTCACCTGAATCGATAGGGATGTGCCTAAACCACTTTGATCGACGATGTGCTGCAATTCATCCGCCGTTTTAATCGGTTGATTGTCAATAGAAATAATCACATCGCCCCGACGTAAACCGGCATCAGCCGCAGGAGTGTTAGGAATCACTTTCATGACTAAAACCCCTTCAATTTCCGGCAAGAATAAGGGAGCGTTGGGGTCGCGATTATTTTCCTGGGCTAATTCTGGGGTCAGGTTGACAATTTGCACGCCAATGTAAGGATGGGCGACTTTTTCCCCTTTAGCGAGTTGTCCTTGAATGGCTTTGGCTTTATTAATGGGAATGGCAAATCCAATGCCCATAGCATTAGCACGAATGGCGGTGTTGATGCCGATGACTTCCCCTCGGTCATTAAGCAGGGGGCCGCCGGAATTTCCGGGGTTAATGGCCGCATCGGTTTGGATAAAGTCTACCCGTTTGTCGGGGATGCCGACTTCTGAGGAGGGGCGATTAAGGGTGCTGATAATGCCGAGAGTCACCGTGTTATCTAAGCCTAGGGGGTTGCCGACGGCGATCGCCCAATCTCCTACTTGTACGCGATCGGAGTCTCCTAAAGGCGCTACGGGTAATTGCCCTTGAGGATCGTTAATTTCGACTACGGCTAAGTCCGTAACCCGGTCAGTACCTAAAACTTGTCCTTCAAAGGAACGGCCGTCTTTGAGGGTCACTTGTACCCGGTCTGCGCCACTGACCACATGGGCATTCGTAAGAACAATACCATGGGAGTCGATAATAAATCCTGAGCCTTGCCCCCGTTGCAATTCTTCACGGGGCATCGTATCAAAAAACTCTTGGCCAAAAAATCGCTGAAAGAAGGGGTCAGTCATAAACGGATCTACATTACGCACGATGGTGCGCTCCGTATCAATCCGCACGACTGCGGGGCCGACTTGAGTGACAGCGCTGGAGACAAAGTTATTGCTTCCTGGTTCGGGTACTTTTAGGGCCAGGGCAGAGGGCGCGACAACGTTGACCCAGAGGCCGAAAAGAAGAATTGACAGTAGAGAGACAATCAACCCTGAGCGGAGTCGAAGGAAAGTTTTTCTAGACAATAAAGACATAACCCATTACGAAAATTACGGTTTACACTGTTTGGGTAATATGTGGGGTTTAGGTAATATGTGGGCCTATAGCCAGTCGCTGGGTATTGGTTTTCCCTATTCCCCATTCCCTATTCCCCATTCCCTATTCCCCATTCCCCATTCCCCATTCCCCATTCCCTATTCCCTATTCCCCATTACCTGATAAATTTTAACCGGTGCGGTACGACCTTTAAGGGAGACCGATCCGATCGCCTGGGTCGGGAATTTCCCCTTGATATGTTGGTAGGTTTCTTCACTAATCAGAATCCGGCATAAACCGCCATCTAAGGATTTATCATAACTTTCTAAACGGGCAGCCACATTGACGCTATCACCAATAGTCGTATAGTTCATCCGTTGGTTAGACCCCAGGGAACCCGCGACCACTTCCCCAGTGGCAATACCGACACGCATGGCGACTGTCGGCAGTCCAGAGGCTTTCCAAGCGCGATTGAGCGATCGCAGTTTTTTACCCATTTCTACCGCACAGCGTACCGCTAATTGGGCATCTTGGGCGATCGCCTCAGTCGTCGTACTGGGAATAGGAACCCCAAAAACCGCCATCACCGCATCCCCAATAAACTTATCCACCACCCCATCATGGCTTAAGACAATATTGACCATGGCATTCATATACTGATTTAACCAAACCATCAGGGTTTCCGGGTCAATACTTTCGCTAATGGTGGTAAACCCTTGCAAGTCAGTAAACAAAACCGTGGCCGTGAGTTTGCGGCCGGTCAGTTTTCCCTCATTGAGCAGTTGGTGTCGGTCTCTCCAAACCGCTTGGGCAATTTTTGGGGTCACGTGGCGTTCAAACAACTGCATAATGGTTTTCCGGTTATTGCGCTCTAAAAAGCCAACATAGGCCGTAATCGAAATGGCGGCCCCAAACAAACCCACTAGGGGAGGAACCACCGGCAACCACCACCCCAACAAAAACGCACCATAGGTGATGATAATGATGCTCACTCCACAGAAACAGACGCTGATCATTTTCCAACGGATACGCAAGAAAATCCAGCCTAAGATCGCCCCCCAAGTTGACCAAAATCCGATCCAAAGCCCTTCTTCCACTTCTGACCAAAACTGAATTTGGGGACGGCCATCGAGGGCAGCGCTAATGATATGGCTGGCCAGATCCGCATGGAGTTCGACCCCTGGACGGATACCTCCTTTCTGGAAGCTATAGCCAAAGGGAGTAATAAAGCGGTCATTAAGACTAGCCGCTTGTCCCCCAATGAGGACAATGCGATCGCGCATCAAATCGGGGTCGAGGCGATCGTTCAACACATCACTTAAGGTTACCGTTTGAAATAATTCACAAGGATCTTCAGAATCTGGACAAAACCGACTGCGAAAATTTAAAATCACCTGATAGCCGCCCGTATCAGCATTCACATAGCCGCCATCGTGTTTTTGCAGGGGCATAAACACTGCTTTTCCCAAAGCCACTTTACTCCTAGAGGGATCGAGTACCTCTAATTCAATCCCCTCTTGTTGCAGGTAATCTAAAGCTAACCTTGTCCCCAACCCATAAAACGTTTTCCCTTGACTATCCCGCACGGACAATAACATGCGTCGAATTTTGCCATCCCCATCCAGAATCAAATCTGCTGCCGAAATCTGATTGAGTTGGTCTAAAACCGGTGAAGCAGCAACAGACTCTCCCAGGCGATCGCCCTCCACTTTAGCAATCCCAATTAAATTAGGCGTATTTCTCGCCAACTCCACAAATTCCTGATATCCCGGCTCCACCGGCAAATCTCGATAAATATCCAAACCAATCGCCCTCGGATTTTGGGCATTGATTTTTTGGATTAATTCAGTCAAAACCCGATCCGAGAGCGGCCATTTTTGAATGCGCTGAATATCCGATTCTGTAATCCCTACAATTACAATTCTTTGATCCACCGGTTCAATGGGTCGCCAGCGAAAATAATGATCTAAGGCAACCCATTCTAACAGTTGTAGTCCTCCCATCATTCGCAAGACCATTACCGCCAACGCTATGCTCGGAGAAATCAGAAGAACTCCCCGCCATTCTTCTAGATTTTGTTTCAGAATTTTCCACATGGAAATGAAGATCGCAGAAGGCTAGGATTGGCAACAGTCAACAATAGAAGTTTCTAACACCATAGGGTCAATTTCTGGCATTTGATCTTGCAAAAATTGCTGCCAAGTTTGTTTTAACTTCTCATTGTTGGGATATTGTTGTAACTCTTGGTACAACACCCTTAAAGTGTCAAACCAAATCCCTTGATTAGCATAGGTTACGATCGCCTCTAAAACCGAAGAATTATCCACTTTTTGCTGGATCGTTTCATCCGCAGCAATTTTTTTAATCCACCCAGAAGACGGAAAAGTAAATGAAGGTTCGCTACCCGGAGTCACTTGGGGACATTTTAAGTAGACAGCCCATTCATAATACTGGTCATTTTCTAAAGTGCCATCCAAAGAAACTCTTAAAATTCCCGGTTTTTGCGGAATATCAATCACCCGCTCATCAATAATTTGGCCATTGGGATACGGTTGATTATCCGTGACAATAAATTCGATTTGAGTAGCCACGGTTTCGGGTATATAAACAAAAAAGTCAGGAGACGGATCGACCGTTAAGCCATACTTCACCCCTTCAACGGTTTTGGGCACTAATACACTCACCGGACTTTCATGGGGTAAACATTTGGGGCCTCGACTAGCTCCGCCTAGGGTTTCACGGGGGGCCCCTTGTCCCGGAGGGGGTTCAAAGTCAATTTCTATCACCTCTTCTAAAAGGCGACTCCCTCCCCCGATGGTTTCACTAGGTCTTCCAGCCCCAGGGGGAGGTTCAAAATTAGGGTCTGTAGGCAGTTGAGCCAGAGATGCTTGGGGGAGAGAGAGCGCCCCAGTTAAAAGGGCAGTAGAGCAGCTCAGGTGGATTAAGGCGATAGAAAAAGCTTTAGACATGATTTATAGCGCTTCGCGCTGGTAATGGGTAATAGGTAATAAATGGGTAAGAGGAACGTGATAGATCTCTAGTTTGAATTCCCAGATATGGCCTCTAATACTGTTATATCGTGTTGGCTGATGAGGCCGTGGCCATGGAGGAACCAGGAGAATCGCTCATCGCCCCATCTCTACGTCGCCCTGTCTCTATTTCCCCTAGTCCTCCTCACTCCACCCTTAAAATCATTCCTTGAAAGGATGGGGAGGATCGGTGTGATATCGTTTAGGTTGGGTCAGGAGTTAAACAAAGGATACTACAACAATACAATGCCGAATTACTCCCTACTTACTAAGGTTTCGTATGTGATCGGCCCCATACTGATTATTGTCAGTCATCTGGGGTCGTTCATGGTTTTACTCACTGGCTTATCTTGGGGTGCGATCGCCTGGATTATTTTTTTATATGTAATCCGAATGCTGGCCACCACAGGGATCTACCATCGACTGCTCACCCACAAAAGCTATCAAGCCAATGATTTTATTCTCTGGCTAGGATGTATTGTTGGTGCATCAGCCGGACAAATGGGCCCAAGCTGGTGGAAAGCTCACCATCTTTGCCATCATCAATATGCCGATCGCGACCTCGATCCCCACTCTCCGGTTGAACCCTATCAGGGACTTCGCGGATTTTATTGGTCTCAAGGGGGGTGGTTGCTCTCAAAAAGTTTCTTTCCCGCTAAATTACCCAGTGATGTGGAAAATAATCTCCCGTTAAGGATACTCGATCGCCTGCATTTTCTTCCCCTAGTTGCCCTCGGAGTTCTGTCCTATTTCATAGGTGGCTTAGAATATTTAGGCGCGTTTTTCCTCAGTACCACCTTATTGTTCCATGGGGTACAAACCGTTAATTCATTCTGCCACATTACCGGCTCAGAATACTTTGAAACTGATGATTTTAGTCGTCATAATGGTTGGGTTGCCTTTCTCACATTAGGAGAAGGCTGGCATAATCTTCATCATGCCTTTCCCTCCTCAAGTCGCCATGGGATTATGCTGCGGGAAGGAGAAGTGATTCATCTACCCGATCCCACCTATAGATTTATTAAACTGCTAGAATCTCTCAAGTTAGCCTCTAAACTGAGAATTCCGAGCGAAAAAGATCTGCTCAAACGGGCGAAGAAGGAGCCAGAAGTTCCCCTTTTAGTCAAAACTTAGGTCATCATCCTAGGCTAAAGGAAGATCTTTTGAAAGTAATATCAAGTCCGGTTTCCGCAAGCGGACATGAAAATGAGTTCAACTAGCGGGCAAGATGCCCGCACTCCCTCAATCTGAGTGATATTACTGGAGTGGGAGCATCTTGCTCCCTACATTGTTTAATTAGGGTATTTCCGCTTCGCGGACATGAATAAGCGGACTTGATATATAGTTGATTCAATTAAGGTTGAGACACTCACAAGTAGTGGCTTGGCAAGCTTAAAACTGTAGGTTGGGTTGAACGAAGTGAAACCCAACTTTCGTCAGACGGGTGTTGGGTTTCGTTCCTCAACCCAACCTACACTCTTACCCCCAATTTTAAGCTTGCCGGTCCAGTAGTGGATTGGCAAGCTTAAAACTGTAGGTTGGGTTGAACGAAGTGAAACCC
>NZ_JAQOSO010000069.1:7617-19970 GCF_030068505.1 Roseofilum capinflatum BLCC-M114 | reverse complement strand
TGATGGAATTATCACCAGCGTATATAAAATGGCGAGAAGATACCATTCAAGAAGGTATTCGACAAGGACTTGAGCAAGGACTGGAGCAGGGGGTTCAACAGGGACTGGAGCAGGGGGTTCAACGGGGACAGCGTTTGATGATTGAAGCCTTGCTCAGGACTCGGTTTGGTCAGTTGGATGAGACGCTCTTGGGTATCATTGACGCTTTACTGGAATTATCTCCAGATGAGTTTATGTCTTTGTGTTTAAATGCTTCTCGTGAGGAATTGTTAGAGCGGTTTGGCGATTCTACTGATATCAAGTCCGGTTAAACACTTGTCATGGCGACCGCAGGGAAGCATTCGCGCTTCGCGTTTCACGCAAGCTTCGCTTTTCATGTCCGCGAAGCGGAAACGCCAAAACTACCGAGATGGTTGAGATTGCTTCACTCCACTGCGTTCCGTTCGCAATGACTTGTTATAGCTGATTTAGCGGACTTGATATGACACGCTTGATGGATGAGGAAATGGCAATTATCGCTATCCCTACTCATTCCTAATCTACAATTCTTGCTGATTGCACAATCATATTATGTCCGGTGAATGGGAAAAGACAAGCGGGCAAGATGCCCGCACTCCTGGAATCCCTTGATCTTACTGGAGTGGGAGCGTCTCGCTCCCTAGACTTTTAATTAGGGTGTTTCCGCTTCGCGAACATGAATAACCGGACTTGATATCATTCCTGCACACAATCTGGATTGGGTTGTAAGGAGCGATGGGGAGTGACTTTTTCGGGCGTTGTCGTTAAAAAGATTTCTCCTTTCTCGTTAATAACCCATCCGGTGGCGATGGGTAACTGAGGGCGAGAGGTTGTTAAATTGCTCTGGGTTGGTAGAGGCGATCGCCCTTCAAATTCTTCAAATTCTCTTGAAGGAGTTACTTCTTCAATCATCTCCACCTCTACAGAACCGGGATTCACCGGTTGAGTGGGGTTGGGGGGTAAACCGCGTCCTTCAACGGTTAATTCGCGCTCCCCAGAACGCATTTGAGCCTCCGGACGACAAATGGGTACAATTCCCTGCGGTGTTTCAACTGCCTGGGGCAAATCCGTCGTATTCTGAGCCGGATCGATATCTGGGGTATTAATCTCGACAATGCCGCTAAACTGGGGCCCCAATGCCGATGTTGCCGTAATATCACTCTCTGGGGTTAACTGATTGCGAAACTCCGTCCCATAAATCCCTTGAGCCGTAATCGTTACGCGACCGCCAAAGTTTTGCTCCGCATTGGCGCTAATATCGCTATTTTCCAGAGCAGTTAACAGATCCGTATTGATATTAATATTACCGCCCGTGGATTCTCCGAAGGCATTCGTCACAATCTGACTACCCTCCCGCAAGCGGATATCTTCACCATTGAGAAAAATATTACCCTGAGCGCCCGAAGTTGTATTCGCCGTAATTTGTCCCCCATTTAAGCGCACTTCAGGCACAGTAATCAAAATATCCCCCGCTCCCCCTAACGGTAAATTAGTAAGAATATTACCCGCACGATCGCGTAAAATCCCATTCACATTAATTTCCGCCCCATTATTCACCGTCAACCGTTCCGTCCCGATAATCAAATCCCCCGCATTTCCCGGCCCCTCCGTGCGTACCGTCATCCGGGTCGGGCGACCATCGGCAGCAATACCACTCAAATTCACCGATTCCGAAGCCGTCACCCGCAACGTTCCCCCCTGTCCCGGCCCCCGCGTCGAGGCTGTCACTTGTCCCCCACTCTCTAGGTCTAACCGCCGAGTCAGTACCGTAATATCCCCTGCGGGCTGCTCCCCCAGAGTTAAAGCCACAATAGCGCTCGGACTTTGATTATCAGCCGTACTTCCCCTGACCCGTAGCTGTTCCCAAGCATTGACCGTTAGTCTTCCCCCTGGCCCTCCCCCAAACGTTCCGGCGGAAATAGTCCCCCCATTCTCTAAGGTGAGGAACCGGGTATTCACCTGCACATCTCCCCCCCCGTCCAGTCGCGGGAATCACGGGAACTCGCTCCCGATTGGGGCCAGGAATAAACCGAATCGCTCCACTAGGGGGGGCTTCAAGTTCTTCCAAGGGTGTAAAGTTTACTTGGGAAAAAATGCCACTGGGGTTATCTTGGGTTCCCCCAGAGATCAAAATCCCATCCGATGCACCGATAATCAGATTTCCAGCATCTCCCGTTCCCCTGGTGCTGGCGGAAATTTGCGCCCCACTGTCAATCAAAATAGATCTCGCGCCAATGGTAATATCTCCGGCTGGTTGGTTGTCAATGAAGGTTGCAGTAGAAATGACCGCTCCTTCTTGTAAGCGCAATTGCCCGGTAGTGATGTTTAGATTTCCCCCTTTACCAAACCCCAAGGTAGCGGCAAAGATGCCACCAGGAACCCCAAAGGGAGTTGTTCCAGAGACATTTAAGGATTCTGGAGCGTTGAGGGTAATGTTGCCTCCTAATCCTGGACTCAAGCTAGAGGCGGAAATCTGCGCTCCATTGGTAATGTTAATTCGGGGTGCAGTGACAGTAATGTTGCCCGCAGAACCTTGGGCGAGGGTTTCAGTGAGAATGGCGCTGGTGACGAAGCCTCTGGAGATTCCCCCAGTCACGGTTACGGAGTCTGTCGCGGTGACGGTGAGAGTGCCTCCGGGTTGGTTGCCTTCGGTGAGACTGAGAAAGAGGGAGCCTTGAGCGAGGGTAATGTTGCGTCCGTAGGCTTGCAGGTCTCCCCCTCCCTGACCACTGGTATCAGCGACTGAGATGGCCGAAAGGGTGATATCTCCGGATGTGGCAAGGGAGAAGGGGGTAGCGGTGAGTTGATTTTGCTCCAGGTTGAGGTTAACGGCTCCATTTCCCCCGGCAATTAAGTCAATGCGTCCATCTTCTGCGGTTAATGTGCCTCCGGCTAGGTTGAGTTCTCCCCCGACTAGGGCTAAGGTTTGGCCGGATGGCACTTGTAGCCCTTCAACGGGCCCCCGCATGACGACTCCGTTTTGGGGGTTGATGCTGAGGTTATGGCCTTGACCTTCGACGATGATGGGGGCGGGGTTTTCACTGAGATGGATTTGAGTGGGGACGCTGACAGTGAGCAGGGGTTGGGTTTGGGAGGGTGTAGCACTGAAGGATGTGCCGTCTGCGAAGTCGATACGGTTGGCGGTGGTGGCAAGGAAGGAACCGCCGATGTTGAGGGAGGCGTTGGGGCCAAAAAGGATACCGTTGGGATTGAGGAGAAATAGGTTGGCTGTGCCGTTAGCGCGGATTAAGCCGTTGATGGTGGAGGGGTTTGCGCCAGTGACACGGCTAAAAATATTGCTGATGTTGGGCGCATTGTTGAAGAGAGCTTGAGTATTTGTGGGGAGGGAAAATTGGTCGAAGCTGTGGAAAAGATTACTACCTTGAGGAGTTCCCCCGTTGATGAGCCAAAGGTTGTTTTGGGGGGTGGTGACGGTGGTATTTTGGGGTAAGGTGCGATCGGGTACAATCTGGGCATGGGCTAGGGTTGGCCAGATGCTCAGGATTAGGGGGAGTAGGGTTTTCCAGGGTTGGGTCATGGGGGATGATGTTGGGCGATCGCCAGTCAGATCCTATCGCAAAATGTAATGTAATGTATTTTTAGTTCTCTTAAATATCTGTTCTGTGACACGCCAACCTCACGATCAATTTGCCAAGCAATACCTCAAAGAACTGCTCGAACCCTTGGGAGAAGTCAAAATTAGCGAGGAAATTCCAGGGGAAACCCTACAGATCGATTTGATTTTCGTTCCCTCTCCAGAACCCCCAAGCAACCCTCCAGCTCTAGGTTTGCTCTCTCAATTAGCTTCTACCCCTTGCTTACTAGAACCTTATCGAAATTCTCCCACCCATGCAGAGATTCGCAGTTGTATCCTCAAACTCTTTCATGTTCATGGAGAGCTACAGCGTCAAGCTAAACGAGAACAACCAACCTTAGATGAAGCCCAACTCCCTCGGTTATGGATTTTAACGCCTACCATTTCTGAGAGAGTCCGAGAATACTTTGGCGCTCATCTCAAGTTAGAACAGTGGTGTACGGGAGTCTATCTTCTGGCTGATGGCATCAAAACTGGAATCATTGCCATTAACCAATTGCCAGAAATCCCAGAAACTCTATGGTTGAGGATGTTGGGCAAAGGAGGAACCCAGAAAAGAGCCATTGAGGAAGTTTTGGCCTTGCCGCAAGACCATCCGCAACGACGGAATATCCTAGAGTTGGTTGGGATATGGCGGATTAATGTAGAAAGTAAAATAGATCTAGATCCAGAGGAAAGGGAGTTGATTATGGAATTATCACCAGCTTATATAAAATGGCGAGAAGATACACTACAACAGGGACAGCGCTTGATGATTGAAGCGCTATTAAGGACTCGGTTGGGTGAGTTGGATGAAGCATTATTGGCTATCATTTCCCCCCTACTGGAATTACCTCCAGATGAATGTATGTCCTTGGGTTTGCACGCCTCTCGCGAGGAGTTATTGGCCCAATTTGGCTCGAATTCTAGGGAAGATTAAACCCTGTAGTCAGGGGTAAGGTGGGCAGGATAGTGTGGTGGAATTTGAATCCTATCATCTCTACTGCTGCCCACCCTACGATGATTGGGTTAAGAGGTTTTTGCACGAGGGGAGATCAAAGTATTTTGTTTGGGGAAAAATTTCCGTTTGATGGCAATACCGATAATTGCAAATCCAATCGCCAAAACTCCGATAACAGAAGAGGCTTCAGGAACCGGAGCAGCAGTTGGACAATCAGCTAAATCACAAATGCCTAATTCGGTTTCGTTGATATCTGTAATTTGATAGTTGTCGCTTAAAAGAGCTTCCCAGGAAGATAAGGTAACCGTTGGATCGAATTCATCCAGCTCTGCACTCTGAAAGTTGGGATTACTGAAGTAACTCGTTGCTGTTTGAGGGACAACTAGATAGTAAAAATCTTGCACTCCGTAATTTGAACTGGGATTATAGCTAATAAATGAATAGTTGGACAACCAGTAATTATTGCTAACCAATGAAGGATTATAAGATGGCACCCACCAATAAAACCAAGGGTTGTAGTAATACGAATAGTTAGAAAACCACCACAAGAAGGGTAGCTCTATGGTTTCACTGCCAGGATTGCTGGTATCTTGGATTTGCAGATAGCCACTACTTTGTTGAAAAAACTCGTATTGCCCAGTTGCGGTATAATCGGTTTCTTCTATCCAAAAGCTATAAGGCATGGGGGGTTCCTCTAGAAAATTGTTCCTCTATAGGGATCTCGGTTTTTACGGAGGGTTTTTATGCAAGAGGGGCGAAATTGTAATATTTCTTTACGATTTAGGGGACACCGTAATAAAATAGAGTATCAATCTGACTCAACTGCTCCGTGACACGCCAACCCCACGACCAATTTGCCAAGCAATACCTCAAAGAACTGCTTGAACCCCTGGGAACAGTGGAAATTAGCCGAGAAATTTCAGGGGAAACCCTGCAAATCGATCTGATTTTCCAGCCATCCCCAGAACCCCCAAGTAACCCTCCAGCATTGGGTTTACTCTCTCAATTAGCGGCTAAACCTTGTTTATTAGAACCTTATCGCAATTGTCCGAGTCACTCAGAGATTCGCAGTTGTATTCTCAAACTTTTCTATGTTCATGGAGAGCTACAGCGTCAAGCTAAACGGGAAAAACCGACTCTTGAAGAACAACAATTGCCTCAATTATGGATTTTAACGCCAACAGCATCTAAGAAGCTATTGGAAGAATTAGGTGCTAAGGAGAATACTGAGTATGGCTATACAGGAGTCTATCGACTCGCACAAATTAACCAAACGGGGATTATTGCCATTAATCAATTGCCAGAAATCCCAGAAACCCTATGGTTAAGGATGTTAGGGAAAGGAGGAACACAGAAAAGGGCAATTCAGGAAGTGCTGGAATTACCCAGAGAAGATCCTCAACGGCGAAATATATTAGAGCTAGTGGGGATATGGCGAATTAATGTAGCCACTAAAATAGAACTAGACGAAGACGATCAGGAGTTAATGATGGAATTATCACCAGCGTATATAAAATGGCGAGAAGATACCATTCAAGAAGGAATTCGACAAGGACTTCAACAGGGACTTCAACAGGGACTGGAGCAAGGGGTTCAACAGGGACTGGAGCAAGGGGTTCAACAAGGACTGGAGCAGGGGGTTCAACAGGAACGACGGTTAATGATTGAAGCCTTGCTTAGGACTCGTTTTGGTGAGTTGGATGAGGCGCTTTTGGGCATCATTGAGGCTTTACTGAAGTGCCCTCCGGATGAGTTTATGCCTTTGTGCTTGAATGCTTCTCGTGAGGAGTTGTTGGAGCGGTTTGGAGATTCTGGTGAGGCTGAGGAAAGTTGAGGGAGTGGCGATCGCACTTCAGGCGAGCGATCGCCCCAACCATACTAAAATAGAGTATCAATCTGACTCAACTGCTCCGTGACCAGACAACCCCACGATCAATTTGCCAAGCAATATCTCAAAGAACTCCTCGAACCTTTGGGGACAGTGGAAATTAGCCGGGAAATCCCAGGGGAAACCCTGCAAATCGATCTCATTTTCGAGCCATCCCCAGAACCCCCAAGTAACCCTCCAGCATTGGGTTTACTCTCCCAATTGGCGGCTGAACCTTGCTTATTAGAACCCTATCGCAACTGTCCCACTAACCCAGAGATTCGCAATTGTATTCTCAAGCTTTTCCATGTCCATGCAGAGCTACAGCGTCAAACCAAACGGGAAGGGAAAACCCTGGATGAACAGCAATTGCCTCGATTATGGATTTTAACCCCCACGGCATCCCAGAGGCTGATGGAAGAGTTAGGTGCGAAGGAGAATACTGAGTATGGCTATAGAGGAATCTATCGACTCGCACAAATTAACCAAACGGGGATTATTGCCATTAACCAATTGCCAGAAATCCCAGAAACCTTATGGTTAAGGATGTTGGGGAAAGGAGGGACTCAGAAAAGAGCGATTGAAGAAGTGCTGGAGTTACCCAGAGAAGATCCTCAACGGCTAAATATTTTAGAGCTAGTGGGGATATGGCGGATTAATGTGGCTAGTAAAATAGAACTCAATGAAGAAGATAGGGAGTTGATTATGGAATTATCACCAGCGTATATCAAATGGCGAGAAGATACCCTTCAAGAAGGGATTCGACAGGGACTTCAACAAGGACTGGAGCAAGGGGTTCAACAAGGACTGGAGCAGGGGGTTCAACAAGGACTGGAGCAGGGGGTTCAACAAGGACTGGAGCAGGGGGTTCAACAGGAACGACGGTTAATGATTGAAACCTTGCTCAGGACTCGGTTTGGTGAGTTGGATGAGGCGCTTTTGGGTATTGTTGATGCTTTACTGAAGTGTCCTCCCGATGAGTTTATGCCTTTGTGTTTGAGTGCTTCTCGTGAGGAGCTATTGGAGCGGTTTGGGGATTCTGGTGAGGCTGAGGAAAGTTGAGGGAGTGGCGATCGCACTTCAGGCGAGCGATCGCCCCAACCATACTAAAATAGAGTATCAATCTGACTCAACTGCTCCGTGACCAGACAACCCCACGATCAATTTGCCAAGCAATACCTGAAAGAACTTCTCGAACCTTTGGGGACGGTGGAAATTAGCCGAGAAATTCCAGGGGAAACTCTGCAAATCGATCTGATTTTCAATAGTTACCCATAGAAGATCCTCAACGACGAAATATTCTAGAATTAGTGGAGACTTGGCGCATTAATGTAGAAAGTAAAATAGAGTTAAAACCAGAAGAGAGGGAGTTGATTATGGAATTATCACCAGCATATATAAAATGGCGAGAAGATACGATTCAAGAAGGGATTCAACAAGGACTTCAACAAAGTGTTCAGCGACAGCGCTTGATGATTGAAGCCTTATTAAGGACTCGTTTTGGTGAGTTAGATGAGTCGCTTTTGGGTATTATTGACGCTTTGTTGGCGTTATCTCCTGATGAGTTTATGCCTTTGTGTTTGCAGTGTTCCCGTGAGGAGTTGTTGGAGCGATTTGACGATCGCCCCAACGATGTGTAGCCTTATCGCTAAGGCGATCGCCCTCTGCCTTTCTGAGGCGATCGCCTTTCACTTCTCATATAAGTATCTAACATAACATCATCACAGGGTAACCATGTCAACGGTTTATCGATTAAAAGCCAGTGAAATTAATCCTGAGTTCCTAGAGAAGATTAAGACTGAGTTTGGGGAGAAAGAGATTGAGATTGTGGTCTCGGAAATACCGGCTGATGACACTGAGTATCTTTTGCAGTCGGAAGTCAACAAACAGAGGCTGTTGAGGGCGATCGCAAATATTAAAGCTAATCAAAACTTGATTACCGTCAGTTTAGAGGATATTGAGTCGCCAATGGTTGCCCTCTCATCTCCCTAACCCCTTCTCCCGTAGGCGCTGCCCTGCTTGCCCTGAGCGAAGCTGAAGAGAACGAAGCCGAAGAGAGAAGGGGGAGATGAAAGGGAGAGGGCAAAATCTTCTCAATTCGGGAAAAATGTCCGTTTAATGGCTACACCCACCACCGTCAAGCCAATGGCTAAAACACCCATAACCGAGGACGCTTCGGGAACCGGTTGCGGGTAGCAGTTGGTGACATCGCAAACATCTAACTGATTTTCCCATGAGAGGGTGGTTAGCTCGAAGTCTTGTTCGGGTTCCGTTAAGATAGACTTGAAGACTTCCTCAATTTTATTGGGATAAAATGAATTTTCAGACGTGATTTCATCGCTGATATTCTCAAAAATGCCTGGCTCGGTTTCTGGCAAAACCAGATAATAGAAATTGCCATTAGAGTTAGTGGTTGGCTCAAATCGGAACAGTTGCAAGTCATCCAACCACAGAGAGGCATTTGGGTATTCATCCCAGAAATTAAACCAAGGATTGTAGTAGAATGACCAGCTAGAAAAATACCAGAGGAACGGTAGAGAAACCGATTCTTGAGTGGTGGGACTTTGGACTTCGACATAGCCACTAGAGAGAGTGAAAAAGTCAAAGCCGAGCGTTTCGTTGTAAGTGTTTTCTTGAATTGACCAAGTTGAAGACATAGTGAATTTCATTGATTGTAATTATTTTATAATATTCTAATCAATTGGCGAACTCGTATAATCTTAGCTCTAAATCATAGCTTGACCACTACAAAATAGTGTGAGTTAATTTTCCAATGCTAGGATAGGAACACCATTACGATCATAGCGCTGACCATAAAGAATCCAATTACTTCCATCTTGATTATTTTGTGGATACCAACTAGCTGGATATTCTAGATCTTGATTGTTTTGGGAATACCAATTCACTGGAAACTCTGGACTAACTGGAAGACCATTATAATCATAAAGTTTGCCATAAGTCCCTTGATCAACTCCGTTTCGGTCTTCAGTATTCCAACTGATAATAAATCCACCATTAGTTAACCCAATTAGTGATAAATAATTTTCATCGTAATAAGTGTCATAGTTGACCTGAAATTCTTCACCAATCGGGATACCTTTAGAGTCATAACGTCGAGCTTGAACTCCAAAGTAACTATTTTCGCGAGTAGAATTTTGAGAACCCCAAGCAACAACAAATCCACCATCTGTTAATGATGCTACTGATGGTTTCCATTGAACACTTTGAGTATAAGAATTAACTTGAAATATATCACCAGAAGGAATACCGTAGCGATCATAACGCTGACCATAAATGTCTGCAATTAACCGTAGATAAGGGGGTGGAAACGGACTCCGATCATCTGAATTAGATTCCCAGTGGCCCCAAATAACAACAAATCCACCATCTACTAATTTGGTTACTGATACATCATGTAGATCCGTCTTAATATTTCCATAAAAATCTGTATCAACACTTTGGGCATGAGAAACTATTTTAAATTCTTCACCTATAGCTAAATTACTCATATCATAACCTTGACCGTAAATCCCTATTTCGTTATTACCTTGATCCAAATAAATTTCACTTAAAACTTTATCAAATGACTTGGGATTTCCATAAACGTTTAACTTCCAATTATGCCATTGGTTATCCTCAGAATCATGACCCACATACTCATCATTAACCCTTAACTTCCATTCCCCTCTTGACGGTTCCCACCAATGACGAGCAGAAGTAAATCGCCAATTATGGGAATCATCATCTCCTAGATATCGACCATTAAAATGCTGTTCTGATAACACAGACTCCGTGACCACTTCCTCACCAAAATTATTAATATAACGATGCTCCAGAACAATTTCCAAATCTCCCTTATACTCATGGTCGGCATTAAACTCTACTTCCACCCATTCCACATTCATTTGATTACTCGAATCAAATGTTAACGTGGAACTCAATTCAGAATTATCCTCAATGGGTTCATTCACCACTTTTCCTTGGGAAATCATCACTTCTTCGGCCACAGATTCCAAAATCCAAATTTTCGCCCTCTCCACTGCCGCTTGTGCATCCACCGCGCCAAACCCATATTTATGATTCACCCAATATCCCGCACCATTGCGAATCCAATCCTCATCATTGGGGTCATTTTTCTGCGCCGTTTCCACCAAAATATGCTGCACATCCCGCGCCGTTAAATTGGGATTGGCTTCCAACATTAACGCCACCACACCCGATACCACAGGAGCAGCAGAAGACGTACCCCCAAATCCCCCGCGAATATAATCATTGGTATCATCACCATCATCTTGATAGGGTGCAGTCGTCGTAATTCCCACATAATCTTCAGACGTACCATTATCCGAATAAGCAGACACCAATAACGGCGCACCCGGTTCGCTATAAACCGCTTGTTTCCCTTCATGGTCAATGGCTGCTACTGCAATCGTATGGCGAGAATTAGCAAAGGCATTATAATTAACATTTCCTCCAGCTTGGCCAGCATTTGCACCCGCAAAAACATAAATATTTCCTAAACCATTTCTACCTTGTTTAGTGCCTAATTCTAGCTCATCTAAAGAATCCGGAAATGGAGACTTAAAAAAGCCTAAACCCCAACTATTATTATATATATCAATTTCATTATTTTGATAGGATAGAGCGCGTTGCATTTCATTATCTGTTGCTCCATTACCACCCACTCGCAATCCAGCCCAGCCGGAACTTCCAGCCACACCATTGACACCCAAATCATTATTCGCATCCCCACTAGAAACGCCAACAACTGCCGTTCCATGAGCATTGACCGTATCTAAATCAAATGACCAATCATTCAGCGTCCCCGTTTTTCCGAAAACATAATTGGTATCTATAATCTCTAAACCCCATAATGTAGATGCCGGTTGTCCTCGCAAATGAGAGGTTAAATCCACCTCAGTCAAATCTTCTCCTATACTTTTGATTTTCAGTCTTTTTTCCACAGGCAATGGAGAAGTTTCACTCTTCTCATGCCAATAGAGGTAAATCTCTAAATCTTCCACTGACTCATACTCAATATCCAGATTGAGCGTGGCATTCTGAATCAATCCACTATGGGGACTACGAAAACCAAACATACTATTAGCACCCCAATCACCTAGGGTACGGTTTTCTCCTTGATAAACGGCTTCAGAGCTAACCACTCGCGAGGGAATACTGTCTTCTTCATCAAAGTCATAACTCAAATCTTCGCGGTAATTGGCTGATAAATCGGCATGTCCCACTAAACTGCGCTCAGTATCTGTCACTTCAAAGCCATTATCAATGACTCCGATTACCACATCTCGACCTTGAAGATTTTCTTGCTGATTGACTTGGCTAATATTGGCATCCGCATCCGGATTTTCATCACTGCGTAAATGCCACTGATAACTGTTGAGCAGATTAATCACATCGGGGTCATGGGGATTAAGATTGGGATACTCTAGCGGGTCAACTCCTTCCGGCCGTTGGTAAAAGGAGAGCAAGTCTAATAATATCTGAGGTTCTTCACCAATCCGGTGAATCAGTTGATTGGTGAGATAATGAATTACAGTTTCCTCAGATTGTGGAACACTTGGAGAGAGTGGAACACTTGCGCCTCCAACTTGCGGAGATTGAGTGTGTGGTACTCCTCCAAGGCTAGGATTTCCTCTTCCTCCATACCATTCCAACGCAATATCAGGTTGAGCTAATTCTTGCTCAAAATATCCTTGTAATGCTTGCGCGGGTTGTTCTCCATACTCACCCGATAGAGTACGCACAAAGAATTTAGAGATGGCTTCGCTCCACTGCGTTCCATTCGCCATGACATCGGGTAAAGTTTCGTCATTGCGACCTCCAGGAAGCAATCGCCAGATGTCGGAGATGGCTTCATTCCACTGCGTTCCATTCGCCATGACATCGGGTAAAGTTTCGTCATTGCGACCTCC
>NZ_JAQOSO010000069.1:0-7517 GCF_030068505.1 Roseofilum capinflatum BLCC-M114 | reverse complement strand
TCGCCATGACATCGGGTAAAGTTTCGTCATTGCGACCTCCAGGAAGCAATCGCCACATTTCGGAGACACTTGGTGTGACTGGAGTTGGTTCCATTGTCTCGCGCAAACTTTCCCAGATTGCCTCTTGATGGGAGGGATAAAACTCTAGGGGAACTTCCACCAGGGGATACGCATATTCGACTCCCTCGACTTCGGCTAACTGTGCAGCGACTTCCTGGGGACTGGTTCCCACGGGAAATTCCCAAATATAACTGTTGGTGGTGCTTCCGGTTTGCCCTACATGGGTGACTCCCAACTGCTGCGCTAAGGCTTCACTGTCGATGTCTGGGGGCAGACTGACGACCCATTGGCGGGTATTATTCAGGTATTCTGGGTCGTAATTGTCTAAGTTTACCGCTTCGGCGATCGCCCATCTCCCCCTATCCGTTAACTCGCTCTCTTCCGATAACACCGTAAACGACTGTATCTCCGTATTGCTCACTGCACCCTGATGGTCGAATGCTTCCACCTTGAGCTGATAACGACCAGGAGATAATCCGGCTAAATTATGATTAAAATGACCCGTATTTGGCGCATCTGCATCCACCTCAAACTCGCTGATTTCATCCCAAACTCGCCACTCTTCCCCCTCAACTTGCAGGGAAAACACGACTTTGGCTAAATCTGGCGCAGTATCCCCATCCGTGACTTGACCAAAAACATGGATACTTTCCTCCGCGTTATAAAACCTATCCCCAGCAATCACTAGATTTTCCGGTGCTTGATTTTCTGGCAGTCTCAAAAACTCAAGTTTCTGGGGTACAGTAGACCGAGCCAAATGAATCGCTGCTTCAGGATTAATCAACTCTCCCGACTCTTGCAAATCTGTCGCCGTCACCTTCACCGTTTCTATCACTTGCTGATAACTTAAATCGGGATTCGCGTCCCAAACCTCTGCCACCACTTGCGCCGCATTCTGATTGGTAATTTCTCCATCTTCTCCCAAAACCACCACATCTAAATCATCGCCAAGCTGAGAATCATCTACCGACACCACCCCCTTAGCTAACGGCACATCTGAATTTTCTTGTTCTCCCCGTCCCACGACCAAAACATTATCAAAATTTTCTTGAATTTCGGCCACCATGGGCGCAAGATTTTCGGTTTCTTCTGCCGTGGAAATGACCGTAATCACTCCCTGGTCTTTGACTTGCGCTAAAACCTCTTTTTGTTTATCCGTTAATCCCTCGCTTTCCGACTCCTGCAACTGAACCGTAATCACCGGCTTATCGTCCTCTAAGTCTTTTAAAACCTGGTCTTCCCAAGGTTTATGCTCAATTTTCTGATGCTCAGGTTCGGGTTCTAACTCAATCTCTCCCGGTTCTTCCACCACCAAATAAGGCTTTGTATACTCAATTAACGTTTGCCCTAAATCTGAGTTACGCCAATCGTGTTCAGTATCAATCACTTCATCCAGAAGCCGCGCTTCTCCCGTGGCATTCCTGACTTGAAAAATCAGGTCATTATAATCCCCATCGGACTTGCCATCCACGCGCAAATCTTCAAAGACAAATGTATTCCCTTCTCCGGTGACATCCACAATTTGTCCCCAATGAAACCCATCTTCTGGATTTGCAGTAGCCAGGGAAAAGAGAGGACGCGCAGCACCGCCAATTCCGGGATTATCCACCACTTGTTCTACTCTTCCCTTGGGAACCAGCATCATCCCGAACCTATCCCCAGAGTTCATATTGAAGGTTTTTACGCCTAAATATTCCCCAGAATTTTGGTCTGCTTCTCCCAGTTCCCCGCTAAACCGTGCCCCTTCGCTGCGATCGCTGATGATAATATGACCTAATTCTGAGTTAGAGTGCGATCGCCGCGCCGCCTCCGCGATAAACTCTTCTGTATCGGGGTCATACTCCTCCATTCCCCCTAAACTAAAAATGCCCAGTTCTCCCTTATACCCTCCCCCATCAAACAGATAATCAACCCCCACTTCTCCCGTTTCCCCCACCACGAAGTAACCGGAATCAAACTGGGGTTGTGCAACTCCCTCTTCTGTAATTCCCAAAGCGGATAACTCAACGGGTGCTTCTCCATCAGCCTCTGTATTGGTTGCGAACTGAGCTAATTCCTGCGTAATTTCCCTATCTAGTTCTGTTTCTGAATCCAAAATTAAGCCAGAATTCTCCTCTGTGCTAGTTGGCTCTAGGGATTCTTGCTCAGGGTCTCCGGCTGTTTCTTTCTCTGATGCGTAAATAAACGGAATTTCTTCTAAATCTTCATCCGGGATTTCCGGTACAAGATTTCCGTCTTCAAGGGTATTTCCTGATATATTTTCGATAGACGGGTCATCTAACTCTAATTCCGTATTTTCTACGGTATTTTCTTGTCCATCACCCTCAAAATCTATCCCATCATCCAGAGAATCAACTATGCCGGAAGGGGTGAGGATGGGTTCTAATATGAAGGTTTTATGGGTTTCTGAGGCAGAATTACCTGAAAACACGGGTTTAAAGAGGAAATTAAACCAGCTCATAGGACACCTGAGCGACTAGCAGAAGGAATAAGTTTAAAAGTATCACTATTTTTTCGGAGTAATATGAAGATTCGGTAAAATTATCCGTGATTTTCATGAAGTTTTTGTAAAGTTATCATCCTCAATTTTTTGACCTAGATCTCAGAAAAATTGGGTCATTTTTATGCAAAACCCCAAAAATTGTCATAAAACTTAACTTTGGTTCAGAACCCCGCCCGGTCATTCACCCCTTTTCCGGTAAAATAGGGCCTCTATTCGTATCTTCGAGAAGATGAGTGTTAGCTGACTGAGTAAACGAATGTCTGAAGTCTCCAAACCGGCTGGATCGCTCGTGATTATTGGGGGTGCGCTCCGGTATAATAATCATGAAGTCTGGAAGCGAATTGTGGAATTATCGGGAGGAAAAGGGGCTAAAATTGCCGTTTTTCCGACGGCAAGTCGCAATCCTCAAAAAACAAATTATACAGTAGATGCTCTGCGGGGGCAGGGTGCAGAGGCGATCGCCATTCCCGTGGCAGTCAAAAATCGCGATGTGGATTACCGAGAAGCGGTGTATGACCCCCAACTTTTAGCCCAGGTTCGAGAGTGTAATGGGGTCTTTTTTACTGGGGGAGATCAATCCTATATTACCCAAGCTTTGTATACCGAATCGGGGGAAAATACCCCCATGCTCGATGTGATTTGGGAGATTTATCATCGAGGGGGAGTAGTGGCCGGAACCAGTGCAGGTGCAGCGATCATGAGTACCACCATGTTTCGCAATCCTCCTGAGATTTTAGATGTGATGAAATTCGGGGTTCACTGGGGAAGAGAAATTAACCGAGGTTTAGGCTTTATCGGCCCGGATTTTTTTGTCGATCAGCATTTTTTAGTCCGGGGACGGTTGGGGCGATCGCTCGTAATCATGCAAGCGATCGGTTATAAACTGGGATTTGGCATTGATGAAAATACGGCTCTGGTGGTGCAAAACGATCAAGCGGAAGTGGTGGGTGACCAAGGTGTATTAGTGATGGATTTATCCCATGCCCATCAAGACCTGAAACTCCCTGAATTTAATCTCGATGGTATTCGGCTCAGTTATCTCGGTAAAGGCGATCGCTATCATCTGCAAACTCAGGAAGTTACCTTAAGCGAACTGAAATTAAACGGTGATAAAATTGACCCAAACTCTCCCGACTTTCGTCCCTACATGAGCGGCGATCGCTTCTATCCCGACTTATTAGCTCACAGCGTCCTCGATGACCTCCTCGCTCACCTCATTGATAGCCACCAACAGGAAGTCACTGCTCTAGCCTTTAACCCCTTATCCGCAGATCGCAAAGCCCGTCTCGGCTTTAAGTTTACCTTTTGGAAAGGACAAGATAGCCTAGGATACTACACAGGAGCCTTGGGGGTAACGAGCTACACAGTTTTAAACATCTATGCTGCGGTAAAACCCATACAGATGAAACCCGTTTTATATGACGAACTAAAGTAACCTTAGATGTCAGAAACCATTCTAGAAGTCGGTCGAATTGCCCAACAAAAAAAGCGTCGCCGCAACCTGTGGATTGAATTAGGATTAGTCATCGGGATTGCTCTAATCTTAATGATTCTCATGCCGTTTATCCTGTCCCCCTTCCGGTTAAACCTGTTGGGGCGGTTTTTAGCCTTAGCCATTATAGCCCTCGGTATTGATGTCATTTGGGGCTTCACCGGCCTGTTGAGTTTGGGTCATGGTGTATTTTTTGCCCTAGGGGGCTATGCGATCGCCATGCATATGAAACTGCAAATTCCCCCCGACTCCAGTATTCAACTGCCCGAATTCATGACCCTTTATGGAGTCACCGAACTGCCCTGGTTTTGGCAACCCTTTGGCCCCTTTCCCCTCGCTGCTTTAGCCGTTGTCCTGGTTCCGGCTCTATTAGGGGGATTTTTAGGCTATCTCGTCTTCCGAAATCGGATTCGCGGCGTTTACTTTTCCATCCTCACCCAAGCCTCAACCATTGTCTTTTTCAACTTCTTCAATGGACAACAAAAACTGATTAATGGAACTAACGGACTCACCGACTTTAAAACTCTCCTCGGCTTTACCGTTAATGACCCCAAAACTCAAGTCGGATTTTATATCATTACTATCCTCTTTTTAGCTCTCACTTATGCCCTCTGTCGTTGGCTCACGAGTGGTCGTTTTGGTCGCCTCTTAATTGCCATTCGAGATGATGAAAGTCGGGTGCGCTTTTCCGGGTATAATCCCACCGGTTATAAAGTTCTCGTATTTGCCATTTCTGCCGGATTAGCGGGGTTAGCTGGGGCATTGTTTACGCTGCAAACTGGAATTATTTCTCCTAAAGCCATGGATATTGCTTTCTCTATTGAAATGGTGATCTGGGTGGCTGTGGGTGGACGAGCCAGCTTAGTTGGTGCAATTTTAGGGGCCCTTTTAGTGAACTTTGCCCGCAGTGGCTTAAGCGAACAATTTCCTGAAATTTGGTTGTTTTTTCAAGGAGCATTATTCCTAATTGTGGTGATGGTATTGCCCAATGGAGTAGTGGGATGGTTGAGAACAGATGGCTGGAATTGGCTACAGGCAAGGCTGGGAACCAAAACCCTGGTGACTTATCCGAGTTTAGAAAAAGACCCGGAAGTACAACAAGAGCGGGAACAGTTTGAAGAAAAATCATGAATGAAGCAATTTTAGAGATTGAGAATTTAACGGTTGATTTTGATGGGTTTAGGGCCCTCAATCAGCTTACGTTTAGTATGGAATCAGGGGAATTGCGGGTGATCATTGGCCCCAATGGAGCCGGAAAAACTACGTTTCTAGATGTGATTACAGGGAAAACTCAACCCACAGAAGGGCAAGTTTTTTTCAAAGGTCGTAATACTCGCCGTTTGGCGGAACATCAGATCGCCCGTTTGGGGATTGGTCGGAAGTTTCAAACGCCACGGGTTTATCTGAATTTGACCCCTAGGGAAAACCTGGAACTGAGCTGTAATACCAATAAGAATGTGCTTTCGACGCTCTTTAGTCGCCCTCCAAAAAGCGATCGCCAGCGTCTGAACCACTTGTTGGAGATTACTGGACTTTCCCTAAAGGGCGATATTCAAGCCGCGCTCTTATCCCATGGGGAAAAACAACGGTTAGAAATCGGCATGTTAGTGGCCCAATCTCCCGATCTTCTCTTGGTCGATGAACCGGTTGCTGGACTCACCGATGAAGAAACGGAACAAACTGGAAATTTACTGCTCAGTTTAGCCGAAAGTCATTCCATTATTGTAATTGAGCATGATATGGAATTTGTGCGCCAAATTGCCCGGAAAGTCACGGTTTTACACCAAGGTTCTGTACTCTGTGAGGGTTCCATCGAAGAAGTGCAAAACGATCCACGGGTGATTGAAGTGTACCTGGGAGAATCAGAAACCGAGGATCACGGGTAAATTAGGTTAGTTATACTGAGAGGAATCCAAAATGAGGAGAAATCATGCAACTAGAAGATTATTTTGAATTCTTGGCCAAAGATGATATTCGACTCAAAGGAACTAGGGTCGGAATTGAAAGCATTTTGTATGAATACATTTATCAGCGTAAAACGGCAGAAGAAATTCACAAACTTTACAACCATTTGCCTTTAGAAAAAATTTATGCGACAATTCTCTACTTTTTGCATAATCCTGAAGATGTCACTCAATATATGAGCGATTGGTTAAATTATTGTCGAGAATCTGAACGGCAGCAACTTGAAAATCCCCCCGATCATGTGATTCGCCTTCTTGAGCTTAAGAAAAAGAATGCAATAACACATTGTCTGAGATAAATCTAGACAGTTTACCAATTACCAGCGCGAAGCGCTATAACCATGAATCAAGAAGTATCTTCTCAACCGGTTTTAAAAGTATCTGAATTAAATGTTTACTATGGAGAAAGTCATATTCTGCGGAATGTGGACTTGGGGGTAAGACCCGGACAAATGGTCTGTTTAATTGGCCGTAATGGAGTGGGGAAAACGACCCTGCTAAAAACGATTATGGGGGTGCTAAAACCGCGCAGTGGTAATATTGTTTTGCAAGGCGAAAGTATTGTGGGTCTTTCCCCCGATCGCCGCGCTAAACTCGGTATTGGCTATGTTCCCCAAGGTCGCGAGATTATCCCCAGAGTCACCGTGAAAGAGAACCTGCTCCTGGGTTTGGAGTCCGGACGCGCAGGCAAAAAGAAGGAGATTCCCCCCTATATTTACGAGCTATTCCCCGTCCTGGAGAGCATGTTATGGCGCATGGGAGGGGACTTGAGCGGAGGACAACAGCAGCAACTGGCGATCGCCCGCGCTCTCATGGGCCGTCCCCAACTCCTAGTTCTCGATGAACCCACCGAAGGAATTCAACCCTCGATTATCCTAGAAATTGAAGCAGCCGTGCGTAAAATCATTGAAACAACCGGTATATCTGTACTCTTGGTTGAACAGCATCTGCACTTTGTCCGTCAAGCTGACTGGTATTACGCCATGCAAAAAGGCGGCATTGTAGCCTCCGGGCCGACGGAAGAACTGAGTAAAGATGTGATTCAGGAATTCTTAGCCGTCTAGAGAAACGACCAGACTAAAACCCCCACTGTCGCTATAAAGGCAATATGATTAATCCAATCATCAGAAGTCCAGTTTTTAAACATAATCAGTCTTCACATACTGTCGATAGCCTACGGCATTGATTATAGCGCTAGAGGTAAAAGATCCCCCCAACCCTTCTGTTTTAGTCAATTGTTCCGTGGTTATATTAGTCTAAATAAGTTGTACAACAGGAACGTCCTATTTCATATCAAATCTATTTATTTACGCTACAGATCTATGTAGGGGCGGGTTATACCCAAATCTTGTAGACTGACGACTATTTTTGTATTCATGTCCGCTTGCGGAAACCCGCACGAACCCACCATGTCTCTACAGTACACAGAAAGTAGCAACCATTTACAGCACTTCGCGCTGTTATGGTGTACAGTCTTAAAGGCTCAAAGCCATGTACC
>NZ_JAQOSO010000068.1 GCF_030068505.1 Roseofilum capinflatum BLCC-M114 | reverse complement strand
TAATCTTATTTACTTCTGGAATTTCACCAGGAGCTGTTTCTTCTACTGTTCTTTGTACGGATTCAGAAGTGTTTGGCGATTCACTTATGTTTTGGGTTTGAGGAGTTTCACCAGGATTCATTTCTTCTGCTTCTTTTTGTATGGAGTCAGAAGTGGGGAGTTCTGAGTCTACTGGGGACGGGGATGTTGGGTGTGGTGTTTCTCCAATGAGTTCTTCTATGCTAGACCATTGTTCTGGCACGTTGGAGTCAAAGTTTTGATGGGTTTGAGTTGGTGGAGTTTTAGGGGGTTTAGGGAGGGGTTTACGAGATAGGGTGAAGTTCTGATTTAAAGGTTTGATAGTGGTTAAAGTGTGTTTTTTTTGAATATTTTTTTGGGGTTGTTGGTTTGGTGGGGTTGGGTTGATTTGAGAGGAGGGTTCTTTTGGAGGATTTGTGGATTGGGTTTGAGGTTGAATGGTGGGTTGTTGAGTTGATGGGGTTTGATCTTCGAGAGGGGGATTGGGATCAGATTGAGGGTCTGTTGGGTTTGAGGGTTGGGGCTTTTGAGGGTTGGAGGAGGTGATGATAGAACGAAATAGTTGTGTTTTTTTGTGGGGTTTTTGTGATGTTAACTGGGAGGGTTTATTGGGATTGAATTGGGTTTTGTTACGGGTATGTTTAGGTTGGATGGTGGGTTGAGAGGAGGTGTCGTAGTCGGGGAATGTGTGTTGTTGAAGGTCTGGGTTTTCAGGTGAGGTATGGGGGTTGAGTTCAGGGGGGTTTTGGATGGGGTTTGGTGAGGGGTCTTGAGGGAGGGGTGAGGGTTGAATGGGTGGGGGGGTTGAGGAGGTGGGTTGAGCAGGATGGGTGGGTTGGGAGGTTGGGGGTTGATGATGAGTTAGGGGGGATTTTTGTAGTTGCCGATCGCCTAATCCCTCCCTAAACCCCTCCGTAAATCCACTACCCCATCCGTTGTCTACGAGTAGTCCCTGAATCATTGAACCATGTAAGAAACTGATGGTTTTGGCTCCCAAGGGTTGGATGAATTTGGGGCTGATAAAGGTTTGACCTAACGGATGATGGGCGGCTAAGGGGGATTGTACGCCTAATGGTATGTCGGGTAAGCTTTCTGACGTGATGTCTTCTGTCATGGTGAACTCTGTCGGTGTTCAGTGGAGCAGGGCTGGATGTTAGGGGTTGAGTTAGAATCACCGCCTCAACCGTGAGAATGAGTTGTTAAAATTACGTTGCCTGTTTTGAGGAATTTGCCTTTGGGTGTTGGTTGTAGGGGATGGACTCGATCGCCTGTTCTGAGTTTTCTGAAGCTGTATACTCTGTTTCTGGGGTTGGTTAGGCAAGATTAGCTCGATCCCTTCATAGGCCAGGGTAAGTTCCTCGATCGCCACGGAAGAGCTGTCTGCTTGCAGTGCAGGCGCTTTCCAACTCACCGGTATCGCCTCCAGTAATGACCACTGTAACTGGGTTTCACCGGCTTGGTTGAACATGAGAATATTCAGGTTATAGCGGGTTTTAGGGTAGCTACTGAGGGTTTCGGAGAGCCAATTCCAGAAGGTTAAATCGTTGGTCATTCCCCGCTTGAGAGTGACATCATCAAATTCTGCATGACCCACTAAAATATGTTGTTGATCGTTGAGTCCTCCTTCGAGTAAGGTTTCCTTTTTCATATTCACGCCAAACCCGGAACATTCACTAAAAGACGCTTTAATTTCGCTGCCAATTTCTACATAAAAGCGATTGGTCAGAATGTAGTTAGCTCGATGTTGGGTATAGGGATTAGGTTTGTTCATGACAAGCGTCCTTTATACGATCCTTTTCGTTGTTTTTGCTGGTGTAAATCTTCGACTAATAAGGCATAAACCCGATCCGCTAATTGTTGGACTTTTAAGGGATCGTCTTTAATCTCTTGAGCCACTTTTTGCAGTGCCTCAAAATTGATGGAATCGGTGGGTCGGCGATCAGTTTGCAAGGGTGCAGGAATACTGAACCCAGCCGCTTTGTGGGGATCGCCAATGGGTTCCCAGGAGCTATGGGGATTATATTCATTGGTCATGGTCGGAGATTTAAGGGGATGAGTCCAGTTTTAGCTAATAGATTTTGCATTTCTTCCGTTTGCAGAAGTTCAGCAAATTTTTGCCCGACTGGAGGACGGCTATTATCACGAGCATAAACGACGGTGAGGGGATAGGCCAAGGGATATTCGCCGGTTTGAAACAATTCTACATGGGGAAAATAACTGCCTTTATCGTTACAGAGGTCAGTTCCAGGATTGAGGGGTTGAGTGTTGTTTTGAATTAGGGGTTGAACTGCGGTTTTATTCTCAGTAGAAATGGCTAGGGGATAAACGGAACATTGACCAAAAACTTGGGCGATCGCCCCAAACCCGATCGCGCCAATTTCCCGCTCCTCAAAGTCTGCCAACATCGTCCGCAATAGCTCAAAAATCGGTAGCACGGCGATCGCTTCCTCCGAAGGCGTAACCACCAAAGCATCGGGGTTGGGGGCTTGCGGTAACCCCTGACGAAAGGCGGCGATCGCCCCCGGATCTTGCAACACTTGTTCCTCAAAAATACGGATCAGTTCGGGATTTTCAGGCACATACAACTTCACCGGCAAATCCGGGCCGCCCAACTCCTGCCAATTGCTCACTTCCCCCGTATACAAGCGCCTCACCTGATCCAAACTCAACTGCCCGTTCAAGGTTCGGGGCAGGGAATCCCGGCGAAACTCGTAACTAAACGGGACAAAAATTACCAAACCATCATAGGCGATCCGCTCGGCTTCTAAATCCGGTTCATTGATGGCTGAAGCAATGGCAAAATCAGCCCGATCGCCCCGCACAGCCGCGATCGCCTCCTCCAAAGACTCCACCGGCTCATACACCAGCTCCAGCTTAGGAATGCGCCGCCCTAACTCCCCATCCAAACGCCGTCCCAACGCCACCAAATTCCGTTGTTGCAGCACATAATTCCAAATCCCATTCTCCACCGCAGTATATTCAAACCGCCCCTGGGGAACGGCTGCCACATCCTCCACACAACAAACCCTCGGATTTTGTGCCGTTGCTCGGTCATTAGAGCGCCGTAATAACCACCAGCCTAAACCACTCCCCAAACCCAGAAATAGCAGCAGCCAAAGCAACCACCACCAGCGACGTTTGGGCTTAACAACCGCCTCTTCTTCCTCCAGTTCAGTTGACTCCATCCACTCTAAAGATCGAGACAACTGGGGCAAAGATTGGCGAGCCACTTCTGCACTAGGAAACGGCGTATCAATCTCCAATAACCGCCAAATAAACTGTTGAAGTTTAGGATCGACCTCCGGCCAATCCTGGGGCAACTTGGGATTTAAGCCTTTCTCTTCCTCCAGCGACCAAGTACCCGTGAGTAAGGCAAAACTGATGTGACCCAAATCTCGTAAATCTTGGCTTAATGTCGGTCGTTTAACCGTCATCGTCGGTGGAAAAAATCGGTCTTCCCACAACCACAAATCCGACAAATAAATTAGGAATTGGGGAAACTCAAAAAACTGCTGTTCTTGGGGCAAAATCAGCAGACTATCTAAACTTAAATTACCATGGGACAATCCCCCTTGAATTTGGCTGGAGGGCAGGCGATATTTTTGTCCATGTAACGACTCTAAACTTTGCAAAACCTGATTCAAGAAATGCAAGATTTCCCACTGATCCATAGCTCCCTTTTGTTGCAAATAAACCCTCAACGTCGGGTACAAACTTGCCAACCCCTCGGTGACCACATAACAGCGCTCCTCATGGCGATCGGCGATCGCATCCCCAGAACTCAACACCCGAAAATCCTGGGCCCGACCATCCGCCAAAACTGCCCCGGCCACATTCTCGAAATTATCCTTATAATTCTGGGCTTCCTGAGTATTAAAATAGCGCTTCGGTAACAAATACTCCTTGATCGCTACCGGCGCACCATTCACCACCTGCACCCCTTTATACAGCCGTCCCATGCCCCGACTGCCCAGAAACTCCGTCACCCGATACCGGCCCCGATGGCCGATAATCTCCGCTTTCGGGCGCAAAATTGCCGGAAACCCACATCTCAGACAAACCTTGGTCTCCCCATCCACTTCCATACTCTGCCGGGGCTGATCGCATCCCAAGGGATCGCCCCAAACACATCGATACTCCGTATAAACCCAGTCTCTCCGCGACCCCACCACCGGAGCTGTAACTGTTTCTACCGCTTCCACCTCTGGCGCGGCTTCCTCCCCTTCCTCCCGCTCTCGACGCAACAGATCCAGCACATCCTGCTGAATAAACGGCAGCAATTGAATCATCCAAAAAGGAAAGAAACGATACAGCCGGTAAATGAAGCCTCCCCGCAAGAAAGCCGCCCGACTCTGGGCCCTAGCCCGTCCCCGTTGTTCAATCTGCTCTAAAGTTCGTCGCCCAAAGGGGCGCTTATTGCGTCGTTGTGCCATCTGAAGTCAACAATTCCTGCTATTCAACCCTCTTATCTCGGAGTTCACCGTCGGTCAAGTCTAGCTCAAAATCGCCCAAAATCATGCTCTAGTTAGCTTTTGTTAAGAATTCAGCTATTACCAATCGAGAGTTGAAGTTAGAATCATAGTCTGAGTTGGTATAATTCTATGGCACTCAAGCAAGAATTATAGGAAGAGTTGAATTATCCAGAAGAGAAAGAAACGATTTCATTTCCACAATCGCCGAGCCATACAGTACAATAGAATGACCACTAAAGGCGATAGAGCCAGGATACACGAGACAGACGATTGAACATCCTTCTTTATCATCCAGTGGGCGATCGGCTCTTCCATAACATTGCTGTATACATTTGCCAGCGCTTCGCGTCTCTTCAGTCTTAAATCTTGATCCCCAACAATCTCAAGCTCTACGGGAATGATCTGCTCTTCGATTTCCTTCCCAATACCCTGTCGAGCATCCATAACCTCACCTCGCTTTAATCTCTGCAAGGCGATTCTTTTTTTGGGCACTCCTTTAGATCAAGCTGCTTAGAAAATCTGTGAAAGGACTGATATAATTAAGCTTGGGCTGTTTGGGCAACCCAGTGGCTTGGGCAAACTTGCCCAAACAACAAAAATTTTTCTTCAGATCTAGCGATGTCCAAATTTGGTAAAGATCAGTTCAAACGCAACAATGTATTAACCTTAGTTGAAGCATTGCTCAAATTTACTGAGGGAAAGGTGATGATTGAGAAACAAAAGTTAGATGCTTTAGAGAAGCCAGTTACCTTGTATTCTAGGGAAAATAAAGATTTGGCAGATTGTCAATGGGAGCCTAACAAGCCACTTTTGTTACCCGGCGATTCTAAAAATAAAGGGATTACTAAAGAAGCGCTATGGCTTTTAGTAGAATGTAGTGCATTAGCGTAGGGTGGGTTAGGCGGCTAAAACCTAGACTCTGACAGAAATCTATCAATCCGCCGTAACCCACCATTTTAGGGTTGTCACGGCACTAGATGTTGGTGAACCCATAACCTTCCTGTTCATGTCGCGCAGTGAAACCCGCCCTTCTATAGATGCTTTTCCATATAATCTCGCAATAAACGGTTAATCTGAGTTTGATACTCTTGCTCTTGAGATTGAAGCCATTCTAAAATATCTTTATCTATCGATAATGTCACTGGAACTTGCTCCCGTGAGTCCGACGATTTTTACGAACTACAGCTTTAGCAAATAGTTCTGGGGTCAGTTCAGGACAATCAGAAAAATCAATCTCGTCATCGGTCATCCTATCTAGCCGTTGCCAGTCAGTTTGAGAGTTGCTGGAAATAACTTTGTTCTTCATATTTTGTTGCTTTTCTTGCCGATATAATACGAGTATAGTCTTCTTGTTCTGTGTCAACGCAGTTAAGGAGCTATGAGGCAAGAGCAGGATGGCGGATGGGGCGATCGCTGCTATGATGCAGATCAACGATCTTCTACCCAGGATTGCCACACTGAGGTTAAACCCATGGCACTCAAGCAAGAGTTACAGGAAAAACGAGCAGAAATTTTAGCCATTGCCGAACAACACGGCGCGTTTAACGTGCGAATTTTTGGCTCCGTAGCGCGAGGGGAGGAACGAGAGGATAGTGATATTGATTTTCTGATTGATTATGATTTAACCAAAACTTCTTCTTGGTTTCCCGTGGGATTAATCCAAGATTTGGAAGATTTATTAGAACGTAAAGTGGATGTAGTGACGGCGAAATCACTCCATTATTTTATCCGCGATCGAGTCTTACAAGAGGCGATTGACCTATGAAAGACTATCGACTCTATTTAATTCATATTCGAGATTGTTTACAGCGCATCCAATCCTATACGGAAGGAGGAAAGAAGAGCTTTGAAGAAGAAATCATGATTCAGGATGCTGTGATCAGAAATTTGGAAGTGATGTGTGAGTCAATCAAAAAGTTACCGGAAGATTGGAAAGCGTCCCAACCGAATATGCCTTGGCATCAAGTCATCGGTTTTAGAAATAAACTGGCCCATGATTATTTAGATCTCGATCTAGAGGTGGTCTGGGATGTGGTGGAAAATTACTTGCCGGAGTTAGAAATAGCCGTGGAAAAAATCGCTGAACAGTTTTGGTCAGTATCCGAGTAGTCAACATGAAAATTGAAGCCGCACAACGACGAATTCAAGCCTTTGAGAGGAAATTTGATCAGCCTCATCTTTCTTTGGCGGCTCATGCGGCGCTGCCGTTGGCTTTAACTCCGGATTTACTCTATCAAATTTGGGCCAATTTTCAGCGCGATCTGGAGGGGAAACCCTGTAAAATTCCTTGGATTTCGGTGTCCGATTTACTCTTGTCGAGTCTCTGTGAGGAGGTGGGGTATGAGCTGTATGACCCTATGAGAAATTTACTATGTACCACTTTCTAGTTGTTGCAAGGCTTCAGCTACAGATAAAACAGGAATCAGTTCATTGGGAAAACCTGTATCACGAGTTACAATTCCATCCAAACCTTGAGCAATAGCACATGCGACCTGAACAGAATCTTCAAAATCAGTACAACTCAAAGTTAATGCTGATTCCAAAGTTTCTCGATTAACCGGACAAATGAGCATTGTATGAAGTATGGCTAAAATAGCCTCTTGAGCCTTGTCAATACTGCCTGTATGCCTTCTGGCAATGTAAAAAATATCTGTCAGAGTCGTAGCAGTAACATATCCTATGATTTTATTATCATGAATTGCTTGAAAAAGTAGCTCTGCCTCTTGACAAAACGGTTCTCGTTGCAATAAAAAATCTAATACAATATTAGTATCGATTAAAATCTTCACTCAAAAGTACCTCGCTATTTTAATCTTTCCTAAAGATACTTGTCTATCCGCCTCTCTTCTAGCATAGCCTCTACTTCCTCATCAGTCGGTGCAGGTTTATCCGTTTTTAATAACCCTCGCATCTGTTCAATTGCCCTAGAGCGTTCTGCCGTAGAACTCCTCAATTCCGGTAAAGACTCAATAATAAAACTCACCAATGATAGCCGTTCTCTAACCGAGAGCTTTACCACTTGCTGTTTAACCTCTTGTAGTGACATGGCGTTGCTTGAATTAAAATGATATTATAATCAGTAGTATACAAGATTATCAAACTTGAGCAAACATCATGACGAACTTAAACCTCACTCTTCCAGAAGCCATGAGTGACTTTATTTCCGAACCAGTCAAAAAAGAAGGTTATTCAACCGCTCATGACTATATTTTGAACTTAATTAGCGAAGCACAACAGAAAGTTGAACAACAGCGTTGGGAACAACTCTTACTCGAAGGCTTAAATAGTGGCACACCTATTGAAGTTACTGATGAATGGTGGGACAATAAAAGACAGCAGTTAGTAGCCGAAGAGTAAAAAGATCGCTATGCCTAAACTAACCATCAAAGACCTAGAATATCTCCAAACCCAGCACCCTGACTATCGGATGGAATTAGTTCAAGGAGAAATTATCTGTATGAGTCCTTCCGGATTAGAATCAGATGAAGTGGCTGCTGCTATTGTCGCTGAATTATCCCATTGGGTGAGACCCCGAAAATTAGGGCGCGTCATTGCTTCTAGTGGTGGATTTCGTTTACCCAATGCTGACGGAGATGTTCGCGCACCGGATGCCTCTTTTATCCTCGCTCAACGTTTACCGCGCACTACGGAAGGGTATGCTGAATTAGTGCCGGATCTAATGTTTGAAGTGAAGTCGAGAACGGATAGTATCAACAAATTGCGCGAGAAAATCCAAGAATTCATCGCATTAGGAACTCAGGTAGGAGTATTGGTCGATCCGAGAACTCGGACAATGGAAGTTTATCGACTTAATCAAGACCCCGTAACATTACGTGATGGGGATGTTTTCACCGTTCCGGAATTGCTCCCTGGATGGGAATTACCGGTGGTAGAAATCTGGGCCCCGGAATTTGATTAAATGGAACAGTTATCTCGCTATTATATCATTGATTGCTAAAAAATAATGACGACTATCCGACAAACTTTACAGGACAAAAAGAAAGAAATTTTAGAAATTGCCGCTAAACATGGAGCCTTTAATCTGCGAATTTTTGGCTCAGTTGCTAGAGGAGAAGAAACTGAACAGAGCGATATCGACTTTTTGATCGATTATGATTCCTCAAAAACATCCCCGTGGTTTCCCGGTGGGTTATTGATGGATTTGCAAGATTTACTGCAATGCAAAGTTGATATCGTCACCGATAAAGGTTTGAGTCCATTAATTAGAGAAAAAGTTCTCAAAGAGGCCAAGCCATTATGAGTGAAGAACGAGATCTAGTCTACATTGACCTGATTCTCCTAACCCACTGCAAACCCAGTATGGGGGCGAATCTGCGGTTCATGAAACCCCAGTACAATATCCGATTTCGGAATTCCTGCTGCGACCAAATCATAGGTTACTCCATCCTCAGTATTATCCTGCTGAACCCACACTTTCCCATCCAGAATTGCCAGATGAATTAAACACCCATGTACTCGTCTGTCATCGTCCCAACCCACTGAAACAATCATATATTGATCAGTTTCTGGATCGAAAACAGCATAATTGGTTGCCTCAACATTCGCATAATTAATTTCCGTATAAGGTGTGAGAATAGAACGGATAATCTGACGGTAATTTTCTATTCTATCCACTTTTTTCTATACCTCTTATCTTTCTGCGACATAATATCAAATCCGAATAATAAGTTAGAATATGTCATTGCGACCGGAGGGAAGCAATCGCCGAGATTTGGAGATTGTAGAGATTGCTTCATTCCGCTTTGCTCCATTCGCAATGACTTAATTAGGGTTGATTAAGCGGACTTAATATAAAAAACCTCTGCTTCTGCTAAAATGCGATCGCGGATTCGATGGTTCAGAAACTTAAGAGTCACTAAATCAATTTGACGACGATCGAATAAATCCGAAAGTTCTTCTTCAATTTGGTAGAGCTTAAAAAATCCAGGAGTAAAACCGGGTTCAAATTCCACTAAGATATCAATATCGCTCTCTGGCGTAAAGTCATCCCGCAAGAACGATCCAAACAGCGAGAGTTTATGAATATGCCAGTTCTGGCACAGGTTGGCAATCTTCTCAATAGGAATGTCAATCTTTTTGACTTTCATTTTCGTCCGATCTTTAAATATCTAAGACAACGGCTAACGCCCGATCAAGCTTTTGTGTAGTGTCTTCAGATAGACTTCCTATATGCTTAATCAGTCTTTGTTGAGAAACAGAGCGCACTTGAAAAGCATCTGCGGCAGACAGTTTATTTAATCCATTTTGTGAGGTTGGTTCAATCTTCACCATCCAAGAAATATTGGCAAAGATATCATTCCAGCCCGTAATAGGAACAATGACCTTTAATCGTAAAATACCAATCCTATCATTGCTTACAATTATACAAGGGCGAGTTTTGCCAATTTCATCACCAATTGATGGATCGGCTTGATATAACCAAACCTGACCTCTAAGCATAGTCTTGATATTCGTAAAAATCACTATTATCATTATCAGTAAACTCAGTTAACTCGCTTCCTTCTGCATAGTAAGGGCGCATAATTTCTGCCGCATCTTCTAAGCTGAGTTTCTCTGTCTGAGTCATTTCTTCGCGCACCAACTTGAGAGTAAATTCAATAATCTTTAAGCGCTCTATATTTGGCATCTGTTTGATCGCTTCTAAAATTTGAGATTCTATCATCGTTTTTTTAGTTTCAATACAGTCAATTATAGCAAGCATTTGCGGTTTGGTAATGGGAGTGAATGGCCAGTTGCTGCCAATCGGATAAGGTGGACATAAATCACTTCCTCTCGTGGTGGGGCGATCGCTACTTATCTCCAACTCCAATCAACTATATGTTACAATCACCACTAAAGTCAACACTGCCCTACGCAATCCCCTTAACTCCGACCCAGAAGTTCTTATGCCGACAACGATACCCGCGCAGGACATTACCCTCGAAGCACTCCAAGAACATTTTGGTCTGCAATTGACCCCTGACCCTGATTTTTTTCTAGAATGGCAACAGAACTTACCCGAATTAAGCGATCGCGAAAAACAAACCCTGCAAAGAGTATGCAGTCACTACTTTAACCTGGTCAGTCGCCGTCCTCTTCTAGAAGAAGGGGTGAAAATGGTCATCCTCTCGCCCTTATTAGACCTGGCTGGATTTTTTCAACCGCCCTTTTCTATCCGCACGGAAACCCCCGTAGAACTCTCCGTTGAAGATGAAGGCTTAATCATCAGAGGTCGGATTGATGTTTTAGTAATCCAACAACATCTCTGGATACTGATTATTGAAGCCAAAAGTACCAAAATTGATATCATGGAAGCACTTCCTCAAGCCCTCTCTTATATGCTCAAGAGCGGTCAGCAGACCAAGCCAATCTTTGGCTTTTTGCTCAATGGTCGAGAATTTGTGTTTGTTAAACTTCAACCCTCCGATCCGCCTATCTATAGTCGCTCTTACGCCTTATCAATTGAAAGACCCTATGAACTAGAGCAAGTCTTATCGGTACTCAAAACTATTAGTCAACTGGCTTAAATAATCCATTAATACTGCCAACCCCATGCCTAAATTAACCATCAAAGACTTAGAATATCTCCAAACCCAGCATCCTAACTATCGGATGGAATTAGTTCAAGGAGAAATTATCTGTATGAGTCCTTCTGGATTAGAATCAGATGAAGTGGCTGCTGCGATTGTGGCTGAATTATCCCATTGGGTGAGACCGCGAAAATTAGGCCGCGTCATTGCCTCTAGTGGTGGATTTCGTTTACCGAATGCTGACGGAGATGTTCGCGCACCGGATGCCTCTTTTATCCTCGCTCAACGTTTACCGCGCACTACGGAAGGGTATGCTGAATTAGTGCCGGATCTAATGTTTGAAGTGAAGTCGAGAACGGATAGTATCAACAAATTGCGCGAGAAAATCCAAGAATTCATCGCATTAGGAACTCAGGTAGGAGTATTGGTCGATCCGAGAACTCGGACAATGGAGGTTTATCGACTTAATCAAGACCCCGTAACGTTAGGGGATGGGGATGTTTTCACCGTTCCGGAATTGCTCCCTGGATGGGAATTACCCGTGGTAGAAATCTGGGCCCCGGAATTTGATTAAATCGACCCAATTGCATCTTTTATCTACTATTATTCAACCCTTTGGAGTGCCTCCGATATCGAACTCCCCTCTAATACCGCCACGATCGCCGGTAAGTATCGATCCATAATGGTCACATTAGCATACACCAGCGATCGCACCAAAGCCACCGTCAGGCGATCGCCCTCCACATCAATGCTCGTCTTATATCGCAGTTCACCGTCGGCAAAATCTAGCTCAAAATTGCCCAAAATCATGCCATAGTTAGCTTTAGTTAACAATTCTGCCATCAACCGGCGATCGCCTTCTGGAACCGCAACCGGAAAGAGAGAATAAAACAGAAACTGCTTATCCCCTTCATAAATGCGAGCATAACAGCGCCAACGACCATTTTCTCCCTGAAACGCTAACTGTAAAAGTCCTGACTCAACCTGTATAAATTCCCAATCATCCTGCTCAAAAAAATCTCGCACCACCGCCTCTAAAGAAGTCTCCTCTTCCTCCTCTGTCCACTCCTCCAACTGCCGCATGAATCCAGCAAAACCCCCCTCTTCCATCTGGGAAAATTCCGTTTCTAAACCCTCTTGAACCGTATTAAACAGCGTTTCCAGCGCTTGCGCTCCCATCTGAACCGCTTGCGTCAATTGAGTTAAATTCGCCCGTTGCCAAAACGTATCATAACCAACTCGCTCCCCCTCAACCTCTTGATAAACCGACAGCGCCAACCATAGCTCAGACTGTAACAATTCTGGAGTTAAGATCGCCCGTAAATCATCGGGAATCCGATCGGGCACTCGATCCGGTTGTAACATCAGATCCAAGTATAGGGGGCGATCGCTCAGAAACTCCCCCACCATTTCCCCCCGCCAGCGTTTCTCCAAATTAAACTGATTATTGTCCTCAATTTCTGCATAACTGGCCCCATCCACCTCCACCCTTAACCGTACCTCCCGTAACCCCTCCTCCAACTTCACCTGAAGGTTTACCCCTTGCACCCGCAACGGAGCCTCATTTTTGGCATCAAAAATAATCTCTTGATCCAGTTCTAAATCTTGATGAGTCATTTTCCTTGACAACGCTCCTAGGATCTATGCAACACTATATCCTGACAGCCCTTCATACTGCTATGAAGTAGCTTATCAACAGCTCTTGCCTTTTCCCTCATCCCTTAATGTCCGTCATCCCCCAAAACCCTAATATCATTTGTTTTCTTTAATTCCTTATGCAAATTCGTCGTCGTCCCCCTAGTCCCACATTTTCCATCAGTCACCTGCAATATCAAGTGAGTGTACCCGGTAGTGAACCCCAAAATATTCTGGAAAAAATTGTCTGGCATAAGGAAACGGAAGTCCAAGGACAACGGGAAAAAGTCTCTTTAAGTGACCTAAAACGTCGTATAGAAACGGTTGCTCCTGCCAAAGACTTTCTCGGCGCACTTCGCCAGGGTAAAACCCAGCCCGCCGTGATTGCTGAAGTCAAAAAAGCATCACCCTCAAAAGGAGTAATCCGGGAAAACTTTGATCCAGTGGCGATCGCCCAATCCTACCAGCAAGGAGGAGCCACTTGTTTATCCGTATTAACCGATCGCAAATTTTTCCAAGGCAGCTTTGAAAACCTCGCCAAAGTTCGCGCCGCCGTTGACTTACCCCTCTTGTGCAAAGAATTTATTATTTATCCCTACCAAATCTATCAAGCCCGCATTCATGGCGCAGACGCAGTTCTCCTCATTGCCGCCATCCTCTCCGATCAAGACCTCAAATACTTTAGTAAAATCATTCACGCCCTAGGCATGACAGCCTTAATTGAAGTCCATTCCCTCGACGAACTCGACCGAGTATTAGCCTTAGAATCCGTCCACTTGATTGGCATCAATAACCGCAACCTAGAAGATTTTACCGTAGACCTAAAAACCACAGAAACCCTCTCCCACGCTCGTCGCCAGCACCTGCAAGATCGGGACATTCTCCTGGTGAGTGAATCCGGACTCCATAGCAGTGAAGATCTGCAATTTGTCGCCTCTGTGGGCGCTCAAGCCGTCTTAATCGGCGAGTCATTAGTGAAACAAGACGACCCAGGAAAGGCGATCGCCGACCTATTTCCCAACCCACATCAACTACAATAACCAGAAAGTCTGGGCCTTCTTCCCATTCCATACACCTCTTTTCCCTTGATTAACTCAACTATGCAACCTATTCCGGTTCCCTCTCATGTTCACTATGAACTTCTTCTCCAACTCTTAGAGCGTCAAACTTGGTTAGCGGTTGAAGGCCAATCTGTTCAGCGAGAGCAAGTTCATCAACTCATTGCCACCCTGCGTAAAGCCCTCGCCCAACAGCGTCAACTCGAACAAAGTTGTCAGCGCTCTAACTTACCCGTAGAGTATCGTTGGTCTCTCAATGAGGGTATACCGGAAGAGCGCTAACCCAACACCCCCCTTCCGGCCTTAACAGGTTACCCTTACCTATGCCCCAAGGGTGACCCATTAAAAATATGTGTATTTTGTCAACTCCTAAATATAGAGTCTAATGAATAGCTCACACTATTTATGGCTTCTTTACCCATTTCGATCCGGATCGGCACTCTAGTCACTGATTAGGTTAAAATGAGGTTAAGGGGTCAATTATTGTTAAAGTAAACCGTCCATCTATGTTAAAACCAGGAACATTAGTGCAGGTTCTCTATCCAGAGTATGCAGCAGGCGCATTAGGATATCTCAAAGCCGAAGAAGAGAAAGGACGGTGGATTGTACAACTGATCCAAAACCCCATTGAAGACCCCGATGAACCCCTCCTCCTATCTTTAGAAGAATCAGAATTTCAAGTGGTTGATCCCCAACCCCCATAACCCACCTCGATCAATATCCATTAAGGAGCCAATTATGAAAGAACAATTTTTATATCCCCGGACTTCTTACCACGGAAAACTGACTCCCGATAATCTAATTTTCAATGCCAATTTACAAGAATTTGCTCAGAAAGTCAGTCTGATCAGCGCCCTAGAAACCAATGGAAAAATTACCCCCATTGAATCCTACAACCGCATCAAAAAATTGTGGGAAGAATTGCACCGAATTCGGCAAGGATTAGATATTCAAGATTCAGCTTAATTCGGTGGAAGTTTGTTTGATATAAGGTAACTGAATATAAAACTGACTGCCCTGATTTAAGATCGAATCATAATCTAAAACTCCTTTATGTTTATTCACCACAATCTGATAACTGGTTGCCAAACCTAACCCCGTTCCCTTCCCCACGGATTTAGTAGTAAAAAACGGATCAAAAATTCGGTCTCGAATCTTCTCAGGAATCCCCGTCCCATTATCTTTAATCATCACTTCAATACAAGGGGATTCTAGCACACGAGTTTTCAATTCAATTTGGGGTGGATCGAGATCGTTATCTAACCATTTTCCGTTCTGAGAGGCTTCATCAATTGCATCGATCGCATTACTCAAAAGATTGAGGAAAACTTGATTTAACAGCCCAGGGTAGCACTCTACCAAAGGCAACTCCTCATAGTCTCGAATCACCTTAATCTCTCGACAATCAGATTTTAAGTGCAAACGATTGGCTAAAATCGTTAGAGTAATGTCTAAATGTTCATTCAGATTAACCAATTTACAACCATCTTCATCCAAACTGGAAAATGTGCGTAATCCTTTCACTAACTGTCTGACCCGCTCTGTACCCGATCCCATAGAATCCAATAACTTGAGTAAATCAGACTCTAGAAACTCCCAATCCATTTCTTCTAGCTTGTCTGTAACTTCCTTCGGTGGATTGGGCATATAATTTTGATACATTTTAACTAAATCTGTGAGATCTTGAAAATATTCACGGGCGTAAACCAAATTCCCATGAATGAAGTTGACGGGGTTATTAAATTCATGAGCAACTCCAGCGACGAGCTGGCCCAGAGAAGACATTTTTTCCGTTTGCACTAATTGGGCTTGAGTCCGTTGTAATTCGCCTAAAGCTTCCGTTAATTCATGGGTGGTTTTTTCCGATTTTTCCTTAGCTTGGCGTAGATGATGTTGTTCCCAATCTTGGGCCCGCCAGACAACAAACAACATTAACAACACTAAACCAATAATCATGAATCCTAGAATATGCAAAGGGCGCAGAACTTGGTCAATATTCTGACGGGGAATGACTAAAGCAATCGAAAAATCTGCTTCTTCTAGGGGAACATAGGCAATATAGTGCCGGCGATTGGGCCAATTGACTAAATCAATTCCTTGTTCCCGGTTAATCATGTGTTGTGCCAATTGGCTTAAAACTGGATCGTTGCTCTGAATTAAAGATGTAGGTTCATTCAAGTCAAATCCAAATATTTCCAGATCGCGGGGAACGATGGGAACTCCCTGAGAATCGAGCATAAATGCATAACTACCTGGCCCATAGGATAGGGCCTCAATCACTTTTTCTAAGCGATTCAGAGGCACGGGAGCGACGATCGCCCCTTTTGGTGTAGGATCGAGGGGAGCATTGGGAGTAATGGGAGCAGCAATCACAATCTGCAATAAACCTGTAGAACGGGAAATCAAAGGATCGGAAACATTGACCTCCCCCTGCATTGCTCTCTGGAAATACAGGCGATCGTGAGCCTCATTCGTCTTACCTTGACTCGTATAAAAGCGCCCCGTAACCTCAAAAAAGGCGACTAGATTAAACGGTTCAATTCTTTGAGCTTCTTGGACTAAATACGGCTCAATCTGCTTCAAATCTAGGGTTCGAGCCGTGGGACTATTGGCGATCGTCGCCACTTCAGCTTTGCGCTGACCGATCCATTGATCCACCGCTTGTACCCCATCTTTCACATCTTGCAGGGCATTCTCTTGAAGTTTCCGTAGTAGAGAATTATAGGCCTTTTGATAACTGTAATAGCCTAGTACACTCGAACTCACTATCGTCATCGTCACGATCGCCGAAATGAAAAGACGATGTGTACTCAATGCAGATAATTGCCTCTTAAAGGGGATCGGTTTCCACATAGCCATAATGCTCCGCATACCTGGATTCAGCTCGGCAACCATCGCTGAGGCGATCGCCAGATCTAAAGTTTAATGGACTAACCAGAGAGAAATTTCTCTCACGCTTAAAATAAATCGACTCCTGTCTTCTGATTCGCTAATTGTGCTTTGACTTGAGCCGCTTCTCCACAGCTTTTAGGAGTGGGAAACACCTTACCCGGATTCGCTAACCCTTGGGGATTAAACACGGAACGCACCCATTGCATGGTTTCGAGATCCACAGGGGTAAACATCCGATCCATATAACACAGTTTATCCGCTCCAATCCCATGTTCTCCTGAAATACTGCCCCCCACTTGTACACAGATCTTCAAAATTTCTCCCCCTAATTCTTCCACCGTTTCTAACGCTCCCGGAATCTTATTATCGTAGAGCAGCAGGGGATGAAGATTGCCATCCCCCGCATGAAACACATTAGCCACTGGATAGCCATATTTTTCACTCAGTTTCTCGATTTCTCCCAGGACATAGGGGAGTTGTGTCCGAGGAATGACCCCATCTTGGACATAATAATCCGGTTTAATCTTACCCACAGCCGCAAAAGCTGCTTTACGACCTTTCCATAATCGGAGGCGCTCCTCTGGATCGGTAGCGGTCTTGATATCCCTGGCTCCATTTTGACGGCAAATGTCGGCAATGCGTTGGCCATATTCAGCCACTTCCACCTCTAACCCATCTACTTCTACTAACAGAATAGCCACCGCATCTCTGGGATAACAGTTCGTAGCAACCACATCTTCAACTGCATTAATACTAAAGTTATCCATCATTTCCATGCCTGCCGGAATAATTCCGGCGCTGACAATATCGGAAACGGCAGCTCCTGCGGCTTCCACACTGGTAAAATCAGCCAGTAGGACTTGAATGGCTTCGGCTTGTTTAATAATCCGTAATCGGATTTCTGTGGCAATGCCTAGGGTTCCTTCTGAACCGACAAACAATCCGGTGAGGTCATATCCAGGCATTTCCGGCACTTCTCCCCCCACATCAACGATAGAACCATCGGGAAGCACTAATTTTAAGCCCAGAACATGGTTGGTGGTGACTCCATATTTGAAGCAATGAACCCCGCCTGAGTTTTCCGCTACATTACCGCCAATGGAGCAAATAATTTGACTGGAGGGATCGGGAGCATAATAAAACCCAGCACCGCTCACGGCTTCGGTGACCCAGTTATTAATGACGGCCGGTTGCACCACGACCTGTTGGTTCTCTAAGTCAATATCGAGAATTTGGCGCATAAAGGCAGTGGAAATCAAGACTCCGTTTTCTACGGGAAGAGCGCCACCAGAGAGGCCGGTTCCTGCTCCCCGTGCTACCCAGGGAAGTTGATGGCGATCGCATAATTTAACTGTTTCGGCTACCTCTTGGGTATTGCGTGGCAGTAAAACTAGCTTAGGTCGTACCCGATAACTGGTTAAGCCATCACATTCATAGGTGAGCAGTTCTTCCTTACGCTGGATCACTCCTTGACGACCCAAAATTTGTTGAAAGTCTCGAATAATACGTTTCCAATCGGAGGTACTGCGGGCGGTTTGGGGAGGAGAACTGACCATGGAGATTCGGGAAAAAAGGCGTGACTGTTTCTACTTTACCGAAGATCCAGCATTTGTTGCAGCCTTTAAAGAGAGGGTCTGGGCCAACAGATGGCTCCAGCCGATTCTACCCCAGGTATACTGAGGGTTTCTATCCCTCACGGATCAAGCTCCCCAAGGTTTCCATGGCTTGTTCAATTTCTGGCGACCAGGGTAAACCACAATTGAGCCGGAAACAATTGCCATAACTTCTAGAGGGCGAAAACATAATTCCCGGAGAAATACTGATTTTATGTTGGCAAGCTCTGTGGAATAGTTCCATGGTATCAAAATGGGAGGCCAGTTCGACCCAAAGCACGTGACCCCCTGTGGGTCGAGTGACTTTTGTCTCTTCTGGAAAATAGTTACAAATGGCTTGAATCATTTGCAGCATTTGTTGTTCATAGGCGCGGCGCAGGTTTCGCACATGGCGATCGTATCCTCCGTTGGCGAGAAAGGCGGCGATCGCCAATTGACTGGCTGGAAAGGTACTCATATTGACCGTCAGCTTGAGGCGCTCGACTTGGGGTTGATAGCGTCCGGGAATGGCCCAACCGACGCGCAACCCTGGGGATAAGACTTTACTATAGGAGGCACAGTATAAGACTAAGCCTTCCCGATCAAAGGCTTTGATGGCTTTGGGGCGATCGCCATTAAAGGATAAATCTCCATAAACATCATCTTCAATCAGGGGAATTTGATACTGGGCGAGCAATTCCACTAGGGCTTGTTTGTTCTCATTGCTCATGCATGTGCCCAGGGGATTGCTAAAATTAGAGACTAGGGCACAAGCGCTAATTTTTTTTTGTTTGAGGGCCGTTTCTAGGGCATCAAGACAAATACCTTCCCTGGGATGGGTTGGCAGTTCTAATGCTCGTAAATGGAGGGTGGCTAAGGCTTCGAGTAATCCATAATAGGACGGGGAAGAGATGGCGACTGTATCCCCCGGTTGAGTGGTGGCTCGTAAGGATAAATATACGGCTTCCGTGGCTCCATGGGTGGCTACAATTTCATCTGGGGTCACGGCACAGTCGGCATCCAATAAGCGCCGGGCGATCGCCCGGCGAAATTCAAGACACCCCGGAGGCGGACTATAACTATGGGCTAAGGCGGGATTGTGGCGCATTACCTGACCCATGAGACGGTTTAAGGTGGACAGGGGTAATAAGTCCATTCCCGGTACAGCAGCCCCCAGTTGGATGATTTCTGGGTCGCGCACCATGGAATTGACCTTAAAGACTAGAGAGGTATCTACCCGACAGGCTTTTTGGGCTGGAGAAGAGCGATCGGGTTCTGGAGGAGATTTGAGCGATCGCACAAAATAGCCAGATTGGGGTTTAGCTCCAATGAGTCCCCGGTCTTCTAAAAGGCGATAGGCTTCTAGGGCAGTGGAAATACTCACCGACATTTGTTGATGCACTTTTCGCACCGAAGGCAGGCGATCGCCCGGTTGCAGGGTTCCTTCAGAAATTAACGTCTGAATGCGGTTGGCCACCTGTTCATATAAATTAGCGCCTTGGGTTTGCTCAATGGGTCTTAAGTGCATAACGCTCCAGTACAGTTATGGATTTTATCAACCATAACAGTTTTTAGCAGGAAAACTGTTATGGTTACAATTTATCTTAATTGCATCTGTTTTTTTCTCTCAGTTTGCTCCAAACTAGAGATATAGCAGCAGACATCTATCAGTTGGGAACAGCGATAGCAGTAGGCCCAGGTAATGAGGTAAAACAGGGTTTTACCTATTCCCTATTCCCTATTCCCTATTCCCTAGCGCGTAGCGCTTGTCCACTGCTATTGGTAGGCATTGAGGACACGATCCATGAAAAACACCAGTAGTGTCTCACAAATCACGAGTGTATCCGAATTACGTTTAACCGATCTCAAAAGCGTACTTCGCTTTCCCCATTCTATTCTTCCAGGCGATCGTCTCCAGAGGCTTTGGAACTATCTGGTGGCCGTTTGGTGGTACAGCGAAGAACCTCGCATTACCCAGACAAAAGATACAAACGGAAATTGGATTTATCGGGTTTACGATCCGCTCACTCATCAACACTTTATGTGCGACTCCGAACACGAGGTACGAGTGTGGCTAGAAGAGCGCTATTATCAGTAACGATCGATACACTCTATCTCCCATGACTGACGACCCAACAGTAGGGGCGAACAATTGTTCGCCCCTACAATTACAGCAGTTTTTGCTGTTATGGTGTACAGTCTTAAAGGCTCAAAGCCATGTACCACAACCCTATTCCCTATTCCCTATTCCCTAGCGCGTTCATGTCCGCGAAGCGGAAAGCGCTATATG
>NZ_JAQOSO010000067.1 GCF_030068505.1 Roseofilum capinflatum BLCC-M114 | reverse complement strand
AAACGAGCGGTGTCGGGTTCATACGATAACACGCTGAAGGTGTGGGACTTGCAGATGGGAGAGCAACAGCTTACCCTTTCCGGTCATAGTTCCTCGGTAGTAGCGGTAGCGGTGACCCCAGATGGGAAACGAGCGGTGTCGGGTTCATACGATAACACGCTGAAGGTGTGGGACTTGCAGATGGGAGAGCAACAGCTTACCCTTTCCGGTCATAGTTCCTCGGTAGACGCGGTAGCGGTGACCCCAGATGGGAAACGAGCGGTGTCGGGTTCAGGGGATGAGACGCTGAAGGTGTGGGACTTGCAGACGGGGGAGCCACAGCTTACCCTTTCCGGTCATAGTAACTTTGTACGAGTGGTAGCGGTGACTCCAGATGGGAAACGAGCGGTGTCGGGTTCATGGGATAACACGCTGAAGGTGTGGGACTTGCAGACGGGGGAGGTGCTGGCGACGTTTACGGCGGAGGGTGCTGTGTTGTGCTGTGCGGTTGCGCCGGATGGCTGTACGGTGGTGGCAGGGGATAGGGGAGGACGGGTTTATCAATTAAAAATTAACAATTAACAATGGGGGAAAGTTGGGTGGGGTTTCTGGTGGGCTTCTGGTGGGTAGCTCCTATTATGTCCGCGAAGCGGAAACACCATCATTAAAACTCTAGGGAGCCAGACGCTCCCACTCCAGTAATATCAGGGGATTTCAGGAGTGCGGGCATCTTGCCCGCTTGTCTTTTCCCATCTTGCCCGCTTGTCTTTTCCCATTTTGCCCGCTTGTCTTTTCCCATCTTGCCCGGTTTCTTCCCCTACAATCCTCAATCCACCGATGAACCCTTGTCCCCAGTTGCCTCACCTTCAACTCCAGAATTACCTTCTTTGCCACCATGGGGATGGGGGTAGCCTTCTGAGTTCTCCTCCAAGCTCAAGGAATGGAGAATGGACATCCGTCCTGGAATCGGTTTGCCTGCCGGTTGCAAGCCTTGCAGCATATCCGAGAGTTGCAGACTGTCCAGAGAAACCAGCTTAGACTCGCGCAATTTATGCCAAACCGATCGCGACATCATTAAAGTATGGCCGATCCGACTTGCGCCAATTTGCTGCAAATATTCCTCCCGTTCCGGTTGATAATCTGCCGAAGCCAGATGTAGAGGTTGGGGGGGGAACTCCTGGGTAATGCGAGCCATTTGGGCCATCAATTCCGGATAGAGCCAAGTATAGGCGGGGTGTACCGTCAACTCGGCTTGATGTCCAGCATTCCCCTGACGCTGTAAGTGGAGCTGAAAATAACCGATCGCCGCTTGTCGTTGCGGTTCAAACACATAGCCACTCACCACCTCGGTTTTATTCCACCATTGCTTAATTCCCTCCATAATCGATTGCAATAAGGGGGTCTTAAAGTCCTCCATATGGCGGTCAAACACCTGGCGCACAAAGGGCGGCATAGCTACAGTATCGAGCTGATAAAGGGGCCCTGCGTCCGCATTACTGACCGGCAGGAGATTGGGCAGATCTGGCTCCCGTTGGGCCAACTTTGCGAGCTGTTCTGGGGCGATCGCCCAATAGGTCATCTGAGCCAACGGCTGAAACCCATTTTGGCGATAGAGGGCAATCTCATCGGCCTCATTCACATTCACTTCCAACAACCAGGTTCTCGCTTCCCGCACCGCTTGCATACAGTGGCGCAGCAACAAAGACCCAATCCCGGCTCGCGAGACCCCTGGTCTCACGCCTACCCGATCCACGCGCCAGGTACTGCGGGTGCGGTTAAACGGAGAAATTTGGATCGCTCCCACCACCTCTCCCTCCGCCGTTTCTGAGCTATGACGCTGCCCCGCCACATGAATCGACAGCTTATAGCGCCAGGGATTGGGAAATAAACTCAACAGTTTCAAAAGTCCAAACCACTGGCGAATCTCCTCACCCGAATAGGGTTGATCCTTGCTCATCCCTGGGGATGAAGTGGCTGTATCGAGCAAAGCTTCCACCACATCTAGGTCTCGATGTTGCAAACTCCGAACTTCTGTTTGTTTTTCTAAATTTTGGGGAGACGCTGGCATCATAGGATATTCTCTCAATCGACAGGGGGGCGGGGAAAGGCAAGAGGCAAAAGGCAAAAGGCAAGGGGCAATAGGCAAGGGGCAAGGGGCAAGGGGCAATAGGCAAAAGGCAAGGGGCAATAGGCAATAGGCAATAGGCAATAGGCAATAGGCAATAGGCAATAGGCAATAGGCAATAGGCAATAGGCAAT
>NZ_JAQOSO010000066.1 GCF_030068505.1 Roseofilum capinflatum BLCC-M114 | reverse complement strand
CACTTTTCTTTTAAAGATTGCCCCGGACTTTGAAAACCCCCTGCTTTTTAAGGGGCGATCGCTCTGAGCGATCGCCTCTTTCTCAATCAGAGAAGTCTGGTTGATTTAACCCTGTTTCCGTTGCCGCAGGGAACGGACACCCAACACACTAGATCTAGAAAAAGTCCTTGACCAGGAAAGAAATCATAGTAGCCATTACCAATCAAATCAACGGAACCGTCAACCACATCCCAATTAGCCAAACCAAAATGGTTGAGTTTGGGAACACCAACATTTTCAGAGTTAAAGTTATCCTCTAGAAGGATCGTTTGAGCAGACGCGGAGGGAACGGTGGTTACCAAACACACAGTGGTGCTGATGCCTAGAGCTAATCCGAGCAGCAAGTGTTTTGCATTCAATGAATTCATAATTTGTGAGTCCCATACTGACTATTGAACAACAGAAACCACAGAGGCCTCTATAGGTTAGTCAGTTTTTTTGGGCTGATTTTATGCAAAATTACGATTTTTGTAATAAAACGTTACATTATGAGCTAAAATGATAGTGATGAATAAAATCACCCTAGAAGAAATTACCCAAGACTTGACAAGCTATCTCCAACGCGCTCAAGCAGGAGAAACTTTTCTCGTTTTCCAAGGCGATCGACCGGTGTCCAAAATCATTTCCGCTAAATCTGAAGGTGTCTTAGATGCTTTCGATACCTTTCGCTCCAGAATAATTTCGGAATCCATGGACTTAGATTCCTGATGACATTTTTGCAGATGTTCGCGATCGCACTCCTACTCCCGAAAAACCTTGGATCTAAACCTTATTTTGACTGACTCTCTAAAATTTCTCGAATTCTCTCCCGAAACAACCGCACTGCCAAACGCTGGCCAACCTCTTTACTCTGCTCAATAAAACCCGGTATTTCATCCAAAGGCAAAAACGGGAAAGCCAGACTTTTATCTGACCGTTTATATTCTCCCTCAATGAGTTGATAAACTTGTAGGGTTTCCTTGGTATATCTCCACAGTTCCGGCACTCCCAACGCTCCATAAATCTTAAATTTATTGATCGATGAGTGAGTGAGATCCGATTCTACCGCTAAATCTGGAGGCGGATCGTTTGGGAATTCGATGTTTTTATTTCTGACCAAGGATTCATTCTGAATATAACAGCAAGTATCGGGTTCAATGGCACGAGTTAAATCTTCCCGTTCTAAGAGCAATGAACCCAGTTCCAGAATTTCAATTTCCAGCTCTTCTGATAAAGCAGCAAGCAATTTAGAAATCATGATTTTAGGCAATTCATGCTCTTTTAATGGCATTCTCAGTTCTAATACTCCTTCCTGATAAGCAATTCTCCACCCCCGATCCTCGCCCACATCTGTCATCAGTGCCTGATAAGTTGACCAGCTTATATTGCGTAAAATGATGCGATTTTCTGGGGAAACTTGCTTTTGTATGGGAGCTAATGTTGTACTTGGCATCCGCAGTCTCCTTGAGCGTTTGATTGAGTGTAACCGTTTTTAAACATCAGAGCAATATAGGTCTTAGCATTGCTTAATCGATAATTTCTCGAATTCTTTGCTGAAACAACCGCACCGCAGATCGTTGTCCGATCTCTTTACTCTGCTCAATAAAACCCGGTATTTCATCCAAAGGCAAAAACGGGAAAGCCAGACTTTTATCTGACCGTTTATATTCTCCCTCAATGAGTTGATAAACTTGTAGGGTTTCCTTCGTATATCTCCACAGTTCCGGCACTCCCAACGCCGCATAAATCGTAAATTTCTTCAGAGATGAGCGAGTGTAATCTGACTCAATGGCCAAATCTGGAGGGGGATCGTTAGGCAGTTGAATGATTTTATTTCTGACTAAAGCTTCGTTCTGAATATAAAAGCAACTATCTGGCTCAATGGCACGACTTAAATCTTCTCGTTCTAAGAGCAATGAGCCGACACCCATCACCTCAATTTCTAATTCATCAGCGATCGCATTAATAAAAACTGCTATTAGCCAATTAGGGACTTCATGCTGTTGTAATGGCATCCTCAGTTCTAATACTCCTTCCTGATAAGCAATTCTCCACCCCCGATCCTCGCCCACATCTGTCATCAGTGCCTGATAGGTTGACCAGCTTACATTGCGTAAAATGATGCGATTTTCTGGGGAAACTTGCTCTTGTATGGGAGCTAATGTTGTACTTGCCATCCGCAGTCTCCTTGGGGGGTTTATTCAAATATAACTTTTTTTAGAAATAATAGCAATAAAGGTGTTGGTATCGCTTAATCGATAATTTCTCGAATTCTTTATGTTCTTCTAAAGGCATTCTAATTTCTAATACTCCGCGATCGTAGGTAAACCGACAAGCACGATTTTCTCCAACTTCGACCAGCAAAGTCGTAAAAGTCAACCAACTTACATTTCGTAAAATGACGCAATTTCCTGGAGAAACTTGCTGTGGTTTAGGAGCAAATATTGTACTTTGCATCTGTAGTCTCCTTAATTGAGGTCTGGTGATTCGGCCAATAAATTATATCAAATCTATCTATTTACGCTACCTATCTCTGTAGGGGCGGGTTATACCCAAATCTTGTAAACTGACAACTATTTTTGTATTCATGTCCGCTTGCGGAAACCCGCCCTCCCCCACTGGGTCGCTTGCTAGGAATTATGGCTAATCTGTGTCATTACTCTCGTTCACCCTGTCAAAGGGATTGCACAATGTTAACTCAGGCACTCGCTTGAAATCATCCACATTTCTAGTCATTACACAAGCAGAGCAGTGTAATGCAGTTGCAGCAATCAGAGCATCGGGAAGCTTTAGGCGTTGATGTCGCCGTAATTGAATGGTGCGATCCTCGATTTCGGGCAATAAAGGCACTTGTTCAAACTGCATCAATAAATCCGCAATTACCGTTTCTTCTTCGTTGGATAACTCTGGGAAACTCAGCAACTCAATTCGCACAATGGAGGCAATTATAACCTCATGTTGGCTGAGAAATGCTTCTGAGAAAATCGGCAATACTGCTGGCTCTTCACCCAGGTAGTCAATAAAGATGTTGGTGTCGTAGAGATACTTCATCGATCCCACTCCTGACGTATTCTTTCGAGATGGGTGAGCATCTTGTCCCGCTTATCTTTTAGCAATCCCTTTGCTTTGGCAACTTTGGCATAATCGCGTTGCCACAGTGATACAACTGAAGCAGGTACATCTATCGTAATAAAATCTTCATTCTGGTCGATTAAATACTGCTTGGGAATTTTAATGATGGGCATTGTTTCTTTCTTTTTGGGATGAATCAGTTTAATTTTATCAAGGTGGGATAGTTTTCATTTTATCCCAAGTTTCAGGGAGAAACCCAGTTTCTCAAGCAATCCCTTCCCCAGCAAGCAATAGGGGAAATACGGTATGATCGCGATTGCTTCACTGCACTGCGTTCCGTTCGCAATGACTGATCTTCCCTTGCTCAATCTGAAGGGGTCTTGGATGCTTTCGATAAACATAGACTTTTATTGTAGCAATCTGACCACTTGAAGAAACTTGATTTTCGGGTGGGCAGTGCGAAGACCAAATATACGAGCCAAATAATAGTGGTCTGTGCGTTCGGAACAGTGCCACTCGGCGCGACTGACGTACAATGGGATGCGATCGCACTGAGATTCATCTGTAACTGTTGTTTTTGCGTCAATATACAAAGATTCTGCACCCTGTTCATCCAGAATTACAAAATCATAGGGTTGGCGTTGTTCTCCCTGTTGGTTGAGCCAATGGACACGATCTTCACCAAATTTTTCTACCAACCGATGATATAAAAATTCTTCCCCTTCCCAACCAATTTCAGCAAGATTTTGTTTATAGTAACTGATACTGACTGGGGATACATCTTGAATCTGAATAAAACTGAATGGGTCTGAAGATTGCACCTTTTTCGGTGGAGCAAAGAGATTGACGACAGCCTCATAAATCCCCAATTCATGCAAGGCAAACACTAAGCTAGAATCATTGCCCATTTCCGCCGCATCTTGTAAGAGATTGACTACCGATAATTTTTCCTTACTTTCAATTAACTCAGTCACTTCCTCTAACGTGACCTCTTTTACTAAACGATTAAAGCTCTCAAACTCAGTCCCACTCATCTCCTCTCTGAAAACTTGAAATGCTTTGAACTGTTGCGAATTCTGGGCAAAATACTCTAGATCTTGCTCAGAAACCTCTGGATTTTCTGCCAAGCGACTTAAAGCCGAAAGCTTATCCTGGTGATTGAGAATCTTAAAGATACCGGTACTGACTTCTGGATCATTCACAGTTTTCAGTAATAGATTGGCTCTGTTTTTATAAAAATAGCGAAATATATCTTCAATATACGGATCTGGGTAATGATTAGACCATTCAAGTAATTTCGTGATTATTCGAGTAAACTTAGGATCTCCAACTTTATCTTCTCTCTCCCAACTTTCTAGCGCTTCGTCAATCTCTCTAGCAATATCTTTAATCGTTTTGATCTCTTCTTGCTTATGGAATAGAGTTTCAGCATTAATGAATCGTTTATCCAACAGAAAATCATTCCAATAGTCGGACGTGAGCATTTCTAGGGCTTCTTTTAACTCTTCTGGGATATTCTCATCTTTCTTGAGATCGTCCTTCTGCATCAATTTACCGCATTGATTAGGCAAAAGGTAATGCTCTTCAAAGATTGATTGATCTTGTTGATAAAGAAAACAGCAAAATCGATCTAGCCATGCAATTACCCGATCTTGCTCCCAGTCAAAATATTTCACTAAACTATCAAGCGTTTCTTGGTTTTCAATGTCAGCAGCAATAGAGCTGAAAATCCATTCATGAATGAGAGTCCAGGAAAAAGAAACCATATTTTCTAAGTATTTTTTATCGGGAATTTCTCCCGGATAAAAATCATGGGCAAATTCCCAAATCTGATGTTTTGTAGAAGTTTGAGGCTCGGAGGTAGGGAAATAGCTAATTAAATGATAGATGGGGCGACTCAAATTCCAATACTCTGAAGTATCTTCTTTGTTTTTGGCAACTTTAATACAGGCATTCATTTCATCTGAAATATTTTTAACTGCCTTCTGATCAATGTGATTCTCACACCCTGTAATTCTCCGATCTAAGAGAATTTCTCTACAGGGTAAACTCAGCATTTCCATCACATCTTTCAGTTCTTCTGGAATGCGATCGTCAATGTAGCACCCTTCATTATTGATTAACACGCCTTTTTGATTCGGGAGAAGACAGTATTTTTTCAGGAATTTATCATGGTGATCTCGAACAAAGTGAAGTACAGAATTCAGCCATTGCAGTGTTTGTTCAATAGTGCGATCCAGATGTTCGGCGAGTGCATCAACGGTTTTGAGCCGATGGATATCTTCTAACAAGTTCTCAAACGTATATTTGATATCCTCTGGTAATTTTTGACCTAAGACTGATTTGAGAATGTCGTGCCAATCTAAAATATGATTGGCTTGGGGTAAGTATTCAGGATAAAACTCAGAGGCTAACTGAGCAAACTGTTGGACTTTGGATCGGTTTTTGTAACTGGGAATGAGCGCTTCTTTAAGGAGAATTCTTCCTCCGGAAACCGTATCGACTAAGGTGGTATTACTCAGTTGAACGACTAAGTTATCTAGAATTTGCCTGTTGTACCATTGTTGGTCAATATTTTCTGGCAGTTTAGCACCCTCTTTGAGTTTTGCTAATAGGTGAACTTGATGCCAATTTGAGGCGACTAAATGGAGTAATTCAGCGTAAAGTAAGTTGGCTTCTTCTAGAATTTCTTTATTCTGAGGGGTTTTGATGGGATTATCAGGATTGAGTAAGATGCTGTCTCTGGGTTCGGTGGGATTGAATAAGGGACTATTGATGACGACGGGATAGGGAAAAGTTTCGGAACCAATGAGGGGAAATTCACAGAAGAGGGTTGGGATTTCGTCGGCAATTTCTTGGATGGAATAGAGATAATTTTCTCGTGGTTCAACTGCAATTGCAAGGGTAAGGGTTTGCTGAGAATTGGATAAGCAAGCAATGGTTTGTTGGTGTTGTTCTGAATCCCCCTTTTGTTGCACAATGGTGACGATTGATAGGTTATGGATTTGATGGCGCTCTAGGGTGGTGTAGCTGTAGGTGATATCTTGCGTTCGATCGCATAGGGTGACGGAGGTAATGGTAGGGATAAAAGCCAGTGCATAGGCGATCACATGATGCAAGTCCTGAATACCGACTTGAGCCACCTTAAAGCCAGCTTCATCTAATACATAGCGAAAGCAGGTATCACAGGTTTGATTGGGTTGATAGTTGTCGATGGGAGGATAGGAGCGATCGCTATCGATATCTTCAAAGAGCGCAAACGCATCATCTACGTTTTGGATCATGTCGTCTAAGTCGGTTGCACTGCGATCGAGAAGAATCTTAAATGGCTTGTAAATCAAGGTTTGATCGTCCTGATTTTGCAACACTCCACTAATTTCCACCTTGCGGGAGAGCAAGTGAGTCGTCATGAAGCCTGTGCCAAATTTTCCTGTAGTTTTAGGCGTTTGATGTTCTTCCCGTTTGCGCTCTTTGCTAGAAACCTGTTCAATTAAGTAAGTAATATTTTCAATAGAAAAGGGATTACCATTGTGTCGAAACTCTACATACTCCGGAGTCAAGATGATTTCCACCTTAACTTGCTCATTGGCTACGTCTTTGGCATTTTGGAGCAGTTCCCAAATCCACCGTCGCTTAGAAGATGCTCGGTTAAAAAGCTGATCGATCCCATCGAGGAGTTTAGTCGCGATCACTTTCTGGTAGGCTTTTTTCCTGGCTTCTTCTGCCTGTTGTCGGATACCCATATTTTCCCTGATATGTGAGTATCACTTATTGTATCATACTCTGGCTTGACTGCGATCGCCCCCTACTCCCGAAAAACATTCGATCTAAACCTTATGTTGACTGACTCTCTAAAATTTCTCGAATTCTCTCCCGAAACGATCGCACCGCCAAACGCTGGCCAACTTCTTTACTCTGCTCAATAAAACCGGGTATTTCATCCAAAGGTAAAAAGGGGAAAGCTAGACTTTTATCTGACCGTTTATATTCTCCCTCAATGAGTTGATAAACTTGTAGGGTTTCCTTGGTATATCTCCACAGTTCCGGCACTCCCAATGCCGCATAAATCGTAAATTTATTCAGAGATGAGCGAGTGTAATCTGACTCAATTGCCAAATCTGGAGGGGGATCGTTAGGCAGTTGAATGATTTTATTTCTAACTAAAGCTTCGTTCTGAATATAAAAGCACGTATCAGGTTCAATAGCACGACTTAAATCTTCTCGTTCTAGTAGCAGTGAACCGACATCCATCACCTCAATTTCTAATTCATCGGCAATAGAATGAATAAAACGGGCTATTAGTCGATTAGGGACTTCATGCTGTTGTAATGGCATCCTCAGTTCTAACACTCCTTCCTGATAAGCAATTCTCCACCCCCGATCCTCGCCCACATCTGTCATCAGTGCCTGATAGGTTGACCAGCTTACATTGCGTAAAATGATGCGATTTTCTGGGGAAACTTGCTCTTGTATGGGAGCTAATGTTGTACTTGCCATCCGCAGTCTCCTTGGACGTTTGATTCAGTGTAACCGTATTTTGAACATCAGAATACAGCGCCAAGCGCTGTATCAATTTTATAATGAGGTCTCTAAGTCCAGTTGCTTCAGGTGATGATAGGCTTGCTGAATGACTCCTTGACCGCGCAGTAGGCCGGTATTGGCTCCAGGACAGAGATATTCTAAGGGTTTGTCCTTAAAGGTCTCTAACACCTGTTGGACGCTGGCCAGTTGTCGCTTCCAGTGGAAGGTTTTGCTCGTGCGTAGGGGGGTGGGATGGCCTTGACTGTTGGGGAGCAGATGACGACCGGTAAACAAGATTCCCCCTAAAGAGGGATCGTAGAGACATGACGATCCGGGAGAATGGCCGGGAGTCCACAAGGCTTGGATTTGTAGGTCAGAAAAGGTGAATTGGTACTGGAATGGGGTTACACTCAATTTGGGTAAGAGATAGGCCTCTTGCTCTTGGATGATGATTTGGCAGTTAAAGGTTTGTTGAATTTCACGAACTTTGGCGATCGCCCCCCGATGGGTCAAAAAGAGGAACTGTACGCCTCCATGGTGTCGTAAGAAGTCTTGGTTGGTCTGATTCCAAGCGGGACAGTCAATGAGGATATTGCCTGAATTGCCTACAATAAAATAGGAGGTTGCTCCCAAGGTCTCTCGATTGGGAGGAAAGGCGAATCGGTTTTCCAAAATAACTTTGGGTTGTTTGGGAGATAGGTTCCTATCCTTGGGATTTCCACGATATGAAGATGCCATGACTTTGTTATTTCTACTGTTGCTTGGACTAATCACATATTTCATTGTGCAGCGTGGTGTGGCCAGCAGCACAAACACCCCAGTGTGGATTTTGTGGTTGGTGATGATGACTCCGGCCTTGTCCTGGACGCTATGGATATGGGTACAGGGTGAGGAGAACCCGCCACCTTTGGGGGTGATGGTTGCCTTGTTTGTTGTCTCTTCTCTGTTGTATTTATATCTGATTCAGTCGGGACGCACTGCGGCGAAAAATCAGGCTGAATCTCAGTCTGAAGAGGAATCTAATCCTTCTATGCCGACTCCCTTGAGTGTGGAAGAACAGCGACAATTACAACAATGTTTTCCTTGGTCTGCCTATGCGCTCCATGAGACGGAGTGTAAGGGACAGGTGGTGATTTGTCGGGGTCAATTGCGTACCCGTTCCGAGGAGGCCTATCAGACGGTGCGGGAGAAGATAGAGGCTCAATTTGGCGATCGCTTTTTGATTGTGTTTCAAGAAGGATTTGAGGGTAAGCCGTTTTTTGTCTTGATTCCCAATCCCCAGTTTCAGGCCAAAACGCCCCAACCTCGACTCACTCGACCGCTCACTGCTTTGGGATTGTTAGCCTTAACAGTCTTAACTACGACACTAATGGGAACCCTGGCGTTTTCCGATTGGGTGTCTCCAGAAGTGCAAAATAACCCCAATTTGTTACTGCAAAATCCTACGCTTCTGTCTCCAGGTCTCCCCTATGCGATCGCCTTAATGACCATTTTGGGCATCCATGAGCTGGGCCATTATCTCATGGCTCGGCGCTACAAAATTAAGGCTACGTTGCCCTATTTTATCCCTGTGCCCTTTTTCCTGGGAACCTTTGGCGCATTTATCCAAATTCGCTCCCCCATGCCGAATCGTAAGGCTCTGTTTGATGTGGGAATTGCCGGGCCCTTGGCCGGTTTGGTGGTGACCATTCCCATCTTTCTCTGGGGGTTGTCCCTCTCCGATGTGATTACGGCCTCGGAAAATACCAGCATGTTTAATTTCGATTCTCTCAATCCTAAAGCCACCATGCTGTTAGCCATTTTGACTAAACTGGCCTTGGGCAATCAGTTAACGGCCGATATGGCTGTGAATCTACATCCGGTGGCGGTGGCTGGCTTTTTGGGTTTGGTGATTACCGCTCTGAATTTGGTTCCTGTGGGTCAATTGGATGGGGGCCATGTGGTTCATGCCATGTTTGGTCAACGAACAGCCGTGGCTATTGGTCAGGTGTCCCGGTTATTGGTGTTGATTTTGGCCTTTTTGCGTCAGGAGTTCTTCTGGTGGGCAATCTTTCTATTGCTGATGCCGATCGCCGATGAACCAGCGTTAAATGATGTGACAGAATTGGATAATGGTCGGGATCTCCTAGGATTATTGGCTTTGGTCATTTTGGTGATGATTGTGTTACCGGCTCCCCCTACCTTAATTGAATGGTTCTATGGCTGATGATATCCGCAAGTGGTTAGAGCAAATTCGTCAACTGCAAGAGCAAATGAGGAATTTGCAACAAGAGTGCGATCGGGCCTACGCCAGTGCCGCCAATTGGCAGCGCCTGTATGAAACGGAGGCCCAACAACGCCGTCAGGATGCAAAACAAGCGGCGCAGAAACTGCAACGGCTTCAACAGCAATTGGAGAGGGTAGAGCCACCCCAACCTCAGTTATCGGGGGATATCACCGGGGTAGAAGAGGAGCTAGAGAAGCTGGAGTCAGTAGAGGAGACGAAAGCGAAATTAGTGGAAATTCTACAAGAGCGCGATCGCCTCTTGCAAACCATGAACTCCCTCTCCCAAGCCCTGCAAACAGAGAAAGAGCAACACACTCAAACCCGTCAGAACTTAACTTCAGCCTTGGGAGATGCGATCGAGCGCTTAAATCAATTGAAAAATCGGTAATCCGTAATTTTCCCTGATACACTCAATCATTCAAAATTCAGGATTAAACTTGGCATAAACTTCTGTAAATTCCGTAAAGACTTGCTTTGCCAGGTAATCTCTTTTGAGCCTAAAACCGTGAGCTGAATCTGGAGCTGACTTTTTCTGAGATTAGAAACAAATTTAGACAGAACTCGAATGCCCGAACTGTTTAGAAATTCTAGCTTCTGGAAATCTAGGGTTAAATCCCCTGATTTAGAATTAACCACGTTTTCTAGGAACTCAGTCATGGGACGGTACTCCGAAGGGTCTCTGAGGCTCAGTTTGCCCTCAAAGAAGACCGTAGTTAATGAGGAATCATAGTGAATACAGTAATCATCCTCTCGTAGTTCTGTAATCGTCATTGTTCCTCTAGCAACGTGATATCAGAATTTCTCTAATCTTAAATTATAGCACGAACAAAAATAATCAGCAACTAGAGGCGATCGCTATTCCCCTTTCTCTTAATGACCAAAACCGTAATATCATCCGCCAGACTTTGCTCCCCAATAAATCCATAAAAATCATTCAATATCGCGTCTTTAATCTCCTCAACCCTTAGATCCCAGTGCCCACGAATCACATCACATAACTGCTCCATTCCATAGGCCTGTTGTCGATCATTTTCCGTTTCCGTAATCCCGTCCGTATAAAGAACAATCCCCTCTCCAGGGTTGAGCGCCAGAGACACCTGGTCTAAAAACGGCACAATTTCCTCATCAAACGCAATCGGTATCCCTAAATCAACCGTACTCACCTGCTCAATCTCTCCATTTTCCCGAACCACAATCACATCCTCATGTTGCCCGATAATTTGCAATTTTCCGCGATCGTAATTCAAAATCGATAACGTCAAATCCCGATCCGCTTCCATCCTCTGCACATTGCGGTAAAGGGTACGATTCAGAATATCAACAAACTTCACCATATCCTCTTGCTGACTTTCTTTCAGCGTCCGAATCGCCGTTTGTGTCATCACCATTAAAATTCCACTTTCCAACCCATGACCCGTTACATCTCCAATCCCAATCGTTACCCCTTCATCCGTCTGTAAAACATCATAATAATCCCCACCAATTTCCTCAGCAGGCTGCATAAATCCAGAAATTTCCAAATCTTGAATTTCCTCTAACTCCACAGGCTTAGGGAGAATCATCGCTTGCATCTTTTGCAAAATATCCAGCTCCGAACTCATGCGAGTATTTTCCGCCCGTAACTTCTGATTGAGCGTTTTAATTTGGGCATTCGCTTCACTTAACTGAGCCGTCCGTTCTCGCACCTTCTCTTCCAGTTGGGTATAGAGCATATAAAGGGATTCTGCCATCCGATTAAATGACCGAGCCATCAGGCCAATTTCATCTTTAGTGCGGTCATGAAGGGTTAACTTAGAAGTCGGATTCGCTGCGGTTTGGCTCATCACTCCAGAAATCCGAGTTAAACGATCCGCTACTAATTGGCCAAACCAAAAATAAATCACAATGGCAACCACCAAAGTTAATAGGGAAAACGTGAGCCATAGATTATTTAAAGTTCCTGCAAAATTAGCCCGTAAATCTGCAATCGGCACATAAATCATCAACGCCCCCACAATATCCCCCACTTGCCATCCAAAACCATTCGTCGATCCATAGCGTTGAACAATCGGTTTAGGTGCAACGTTCGGGTCTCCATGGCATCGCAAACAACTGGCAAAAACCTGGACTGGACTGGCTGAATAGAACCGTTCTTCATTATCTAAGGTTGTGTAACCAATCAATTTTTCTAACTTAGGATTTTGACGAAATTTTTCAATGATACTGACTTCAAATTCATTGGCCCTATTAATGGGGTTAGTGGGATTAATGGTTGCGGGCTTATAAGTATATTCAGGCAACGCTAAATTAAACTCTTCAACGACTTGACGAGTAGCAAAATTTGCTGATAAGACTTCAATGGGCAGATCGTCCGTTATTTGCTCAACTGCTGGTCGTAGGGAGTGAGTCATATAGTCTTGGGTTGCTTGGGTAAAATGAAGCACCAGTTCAGTCCGGTTTTGGGCTTCTTTTTCCAAAACCTGGATTTGCAGTTGATGAATGTACCAAGCACCAGTGGCCATGACGACCACTAAACACACGAGGGTAACCAGGATGAATTTGATACGGATAGACATCGCTTACTGAAGCTCTTTAAGTCGTTGTTGCAATGTTTCTAGTTTAGTGGCTTTTTCGGCTTCAGTTAGGGTATCATCCTGTTTAACCGTCTCGATCGCTCTGGCTACTTCTAACTCTCGAATCACGTTCCAGGTGCGATCGCTCGCTGGATCGAATCCCGACCACACCAAAGGTTCTAAGATCTCTCGGTCAGTAAATCGATAGAAAAAGTCCTGAAGTTCCGTTTTCAGACATTCCGGTAAATCTCGATGATAGGCCAAGGGATCTCCAGGAATCACGGGAGAAGTCCAAACCACGCGAATATTTTCAAAGGCTTCTGGATCAGATTGTTTTAAGCGCTGCAATGCTTCACTATTATTCGTCGCCACCTCTACCTCTTGATTGGCAACGGCTAAGGCTGTATCTTCATGGGAGCCTAAAAACGACACAGATTGAAAGATATCTTGGGGTTCAAAATTATTTTGAATAAATAGATAATAAGTTGGAACCAGAAACCCGGATGTCGATTGCCGGTCATTAAAAGCAAAGGTCAGATCCTGGCTATTTTGGAAAATAACTCGATCTCCATCCCCTTCTTGTAGATTGATTTCCTCCAACAAAGGATGATCTTTATGCATAATTAAATGGGCATAATATCCCAAATAGCCTTGACTGCTCACCGTTTGGGCAAAGGCTTCGGCTTGAGATTTTTCTGCGGCTTCAATATAGGATTTTCCCCCATACCAAGCCAGTTGAATCTCTTCTTCTCCCATAGACTCAATCAGGTCACCGTAATCTCCGTAGAACGGCAATACCGGCCGAGCGATCGCTTCTCCCACTTTCTCTAAGAATGGAGTCCAAATTTCCTCTAATGTCTCTTCTGATTCAGCCGCCAGAATGCCAAAGGTTATTTCAGGGAAGTCTGGGGCACAGGCCTCGGCGGATACCCTTTCGGTTGTTTCGATTGCGGTGATAGTCGTTTCTGGGTTAGAACCTGCCGTACAACTGATTAATAGGGGCGTAGAGACTAGGGAAACTAAAGTGAAGGAAAAAAGGGATTTTTTTTTAGGTTAGTCATAAACAATATCTAGACTCATATCTTGCATACTGTGGCACAAACCCAATCGATTGTCAATTTTAGTCCAGCCATCTTAAAATAAAGATTACCTGAACTTAATTTACCCCCGAATCCATGACTGCTGATTTACGACAATCCGCCCCCGCAACTCAACGGAATCGAGAACCGATCTTAAAGGTTTTAGAACGAGTGTTACCGTCAAAGGGAACGGTTCTGGAAGTGGCCAGTGGCACTGGGGAACATGCCGTATTTTTTGCACCTCGCTTACAACCGAGAGCTTGGTTGCCTTCAGACTTCAATCCCCAGTTAATCGAGAGTATCAAGGCTTGGCAAGCCTATTATCCTAATAATTTTTTGTATCCGCCAATTCGTTTAGATGCCCAAAATCCTCCTTGGGATTTGGGGGAATATCAATCAGAAATTACGGCCATAGTTTGTATTAATATGATTCATATTTCTCCCTGGGAAGTCTGTCTAGGTTTGCTAAAAGGCGCTCAAGACCTTCTACCGTCCCAGGGAATTTTATATTTATACGGGCCATACAAACACAAGGGAGAACATACAGCTCCGAGTAATGCGACGTTCGATCGCTCCTTACGCTCGTCTAACCCCCTTTGGGGAGTGCGTAATTTAGAGGATGTGATTGAAGTCGCTCAGGCTCACCATTTGCGTCATTTAGAAACGATAGAGATGCCTGCCAATAATCTCTCGGTGGTCTTCGAGCGAGTTTAAAGCGGTTTTAACGTTTCTATTGTGACCCGCGAGCAAGATGCTCGCACTCCTCCCTCAATCCAAGAAACCGGGTTTTTCAGGTCACCTGTGTCTCGGAACCGATATCGGTGAAAAAACCCGGTTTCTAAAGCCTTAAACCAATTTCAAATTGGGATAAGCGGCTAAAATATCATCACTGGTGAGGGTATCCCCACTCGCTTGGGGAGTCCAGAGGACTTCAATGGCTAAGAGGTTCTCTTCGCCTAACGATCCGATTTGACTCAGGGCACGGCGTAAATCCTGAGAACCATTAATCGTGGGTAGCTCTAATTTACCGAATGTGGCGGCTACTAAGGTAACCACAATATAGTCCCCGGATGCTTGTTCTAACTCATCGGTTGCATCACCGGGTAATGCGCCCTTACTTTCCGCTTGCTTGAGTTGGTTATTGTAGTTCGATAGGGTTTCTTCGGTGAACTTACTGCGCTCGGCAATAGAGAATTCGTTAAACTTCGCTTCTGCCGTATCTAAGCGCCCTGGAGAACTTTCGGCACTGCCATACACCCAATATTCCGGATGGCGCAACAGGGAAAGGGTGGCTTCTTGCAGAATTTGGGCCCGTCCAGAACCGGTACTGGGGTCGCTGGTTTCGGCAATTCGGTCTAAGTCGGTTTGCAAGCTACGGGCATCGGCTAAGAGTCCCACTTGCACTTGGGCAACGGAAGCTGTGGGATTAGAGCTACCGGTGAGCATTTCTCCATCCCCATCATTGAGGCGACGCACCGTTTGCATGAGGAAGTTGGCGATCGCCACAAAAATCAGGATCGTAAACAGCCCACCAAACCCGCCTCCAAAGCCGAAGAAGGGCAGTAAAAAGGGAAAACCGAATCCCCCCCCAAACCCATATCCACCGCCCGTATAGGTGCGGCTAGGGGCACTATAGCTGCGGCTGGGTGCGCGGAACGAGCCGCCCCCAATGCGTCCTCCACTTCTGGCCGCTAGGGCACTGCTGGCACTGCCAAACGTGAGGGCAACCATTAAAACCATGAGTACCAAGGATTTCCACGCGGTTTTTCGATTAAGCCAAGATCGGTTTTTCATCAGTTATGCTCTTGAACATCTTGATTACGACAAAGGGAGGAGAACTGGAATCATCCTCTCCTCCCTTTAAAGTATCTTTAGATTAAACCCTTGGGATTGTCGGTTATCCCCCTTTACACAGGTTGGGTCACCTGAATTTACGGCTCAGTCGTCGAAAGGGTAAACCTTATAAATGGCGACTAGAGAACGGTTTGCCTATTATCCCTAACCGCAGTCCAGAACCCTCACTTCACGAAAACTTCATAACTCACGCTCCCTTCAGTAATATCACTATGTTAGAGGTCTCCGCTACATCAATCCCAGCGATTATGTAAAGAATTGTTTCGTCTTGCATAAAAACAGGTGGAAAAAACTGAGAACCCTATAGAGGGGTTCATACATTCCACTCTGCAAATACTCTGCTATTGCTGACGATTCTAGTGAATCAATTCTAGTGAATCAATGCAGTGCAGACAGTTGGTTTGCGATCTTTTTAGATTGAGAGACAATCACCATGGAAGACTATAAAACCCAATCATTTTCATTCTCCTCTGCACTCTTAGCGCTGACTGCTACCGTTGGACTGAGTGCGATCGCCGCCCCCGTACAAGCAGGTACAATCCGTCACGATCGCTCCGACTCCCAATATCGCAATCTGGCCAACTTATTTCCCAGCGTCGGCTATCTCAGTGCCCGCAACTCCAGCAGTAGCTGGGCATGTTCGGGAACACTCATTGGCTCCAGATATGTCATGACCGCCGCCCACTGTGTCGAAAATGGCTCATACATGAATCAAGGCACATTCTGGGTAGGCAATAATCGTTATTCTGTCACCGGATTAACCGCTCATAGAGATTGGTTTGCAACCGGTCGTAACCTAGGATTAGGCAATGACATCGCCCTTCTGGCCTTATCTGAATCCGTCAGGGGAGTCAATCCTGCCTCACTCTATACCAGCTTTAATGAAGATATCAGCCTGGGCACTTATGTGGGCTATGGCAAAACCGGTAACGGCCTTACCGGAGCCATTTATCGCGGTGGAACCAAGCGAGCTGGACAAAACATCATTGGTACGGGTAATCGACTAGGATACAGTAACAATGTTTTAGTCTCTGACTTTGACGACCCGCGTACCAGCAGATGGTGGGACTCCTTAAGCCAACCCCTGAATTTAGAGTATCAACTTGCCAAAGGCGATAGCGGTGGAGGTTTATTTATTAACGGTCGAGTCGCAGGCGTTCATTCCTTTATCAGTTCCCGTGATGGTAATACCAATGCCAGCTACAGGGACTACTCTGCTTCTACCCGTGTTTCCACCAAGAAAAACTGGATTTGGGGAGGATTAAACGCTCTCGGCAATTTTTTTGGAGGGTCTACAGTCGCTGAGTCTAATCCCAGTGTACCCGCCCCTGCTGCGGCTCCCCCTGGTGGCTCCTTGATTCCCTCTCTAATGGAGCTTAACCCAGAATATAACTACTTTGATCCGAACCATAGAATCCGTGTTCTTGAGGATACAGGTTTTTACGCCGATCGCGCAGATGTCCCAGAACCGAGCAGTCTTTTCGGGTTGGGCTTAGTCGGTGCATTCCTTGTCAAACTCCGGTTCCGTTCAGCAGGTAAAAAGTAATCTTCTTGCTCGATTAAGAAGTCAGCCATAGAGCTACAGAGAATTACTCAAGGTGGAATATCATCTTCCACCTCCTGTTCCTGCTGGCTTCAGATTGACCATAGCCAAAAACCCTTCAACCTACGAGATACTAATGAAACTTCAATCTCTTCCCTTAATGGCTGCCACCTCAGTGATGGCATCCCTATGCAATTTGCTCGTCTCTCTTCCCGCTCAAGCCAGTTTTACCTTTAGCCGCATTGCCACCACCCAAGCCAATCCTTTTGGCAGTTCTTATGACAACCTGGGTATGGGATTAGGAACTCAAGGGGGAATGTCCAGTTATCGGCCTAGTTCTCTGTTCTCAGAAATTGTCAACACCCCTCAACGCCGAGGTGTTGCCGTCAATACCTCAACCAGCACCGTTGCTTACTATGCAGAAGAAAAGGGCATTCAGGGCATCTATACCAGGACTGGAAATGGTGCGCCTAAGCTTATTATCGATACCTCAGCCACCTCTGGCTTCAAGAGTATCGGTCAAGGTATGGCAATCAACAATAACGGAACTGTTGCTTTTTTTGCCACGAAGAAAACTGGCGAAACAGGAATTTTCACCCATGATGGCGTAGTGGGAAACCAGCCCAAACAAATTGCCAAAATTGGCGCTCCCTATACCAGTATTTATCCTGGTGTTTCCATTAACGATGATGGCACAGTTGCCTTTCTTGCTGCCATTCCTCCCAGTAATAGTCCGATTGCCTCAATCTCTAACTTTTCGCGATCGGAAGTTTTTACCAGTGACGGAACAACGACTCACAAAATCACTGATTGTACAGGTTTGGGTGCAGGCAGTCAGGCTTGTCCTTTAATTCCCACATCACCCACAATTAACAATGACGGCGATGTGGGTTTTGCCAGCAAAAACGGCATCTTTACCAGCAGTCCTGGATCTCCCATCTCCGTGATCATGGCGGATCAGGGAGGTCAAAATTTTTGGTTAAACTACTACCGAGAACCCAATATTAACGACAACGATTTGATTTCTGCTTATGCTCACAACGCTGGGCCAGGCCAGTTAATTTTTTCGTCTAATGGTGTTCAGGGTCAAATGGTAGCCGGGAATAACTTTACTACTTCTCGTGACCCATCAACCTTTTTGCATGTTGGGACAAGCGCCATCAATAATAGGGATATTGTGGCATTCATGGCCAATCAAATTGGTGTTGGTAAGGGGATTTTTATTGGTGCTGATGCTCAAAAAGATAAAGTCATTGGTGTTGGCTCTACCTTGAGCGGTGCGAAAGTCGTTGACTTGGCTATGGATCGGGAGAGCTTCAATGATAATAATGAGATCAGTTTCTGGGCAAGACTCGATAATGGCACTCAAGGCATTTATCGGGCTAACAAGTTTGGTGATTCTCAATTCAATCCCTTTATGCCCAATTGTGTACAAAATGGTGCTACCTTTAGTTTTTGCAATGCGAAACCGAGACTATGGTACGATCCGCCCTCTGCTTATGGTTTTGACTATCGGATGACCTCGGATTCTCTGTTTACGGAAATTATGAATCTTCCCGTTGGGTTTACCGATCCGTTTAAGGTCATGGTTGACAATATTTTTCTGGGTGAATTCACTGCCGGAGATAGCGTCAACTTCAGCGATTATTCTGAGTTATTGGGGGATCTGCTGGTTGAAGGATCTGGGGTAAAAGCCTTTAGTGTTTTAGGTTTGAATGTCGATCCGAGTAATCCTGATGTTTTCCCCATCAAACTCGATGCGAATACGGAGACAATCAGCTTCGATATGTACGCGAGAATGCAGGAAGACTCTTCTGATATTCCAGAACCCTCGGCACTGTTTGGCTTAATGCTGGTTGGCACAGGTTTCTTGTTGAAGAAGGGGGTTCAAAAGCACTAATCATATCAAATCCGAATAATCAGTTACAGTATGTCATTGCGTTTCCGCTTCGCCGACATGAAAGCGAAGCTTGCGTGAAACGCGAAACGCGAAACGCGAATGCTTTCCTGCGGTTGCAATGACAAGTCTTTAACCGGATTTGATATCAGTTGTGGTGCGTTACGCGGGGAATAAAATTTACTTGACTTCGGCACAAGTTAATTCCCCGCTAACACACCCTACTGCCTTGACACAGCTAAAATAGTGCATTAGCGTAGGGTGGGTTAGGCGGCTAAAACCTAGACTCTGACAGCAATCTATCAATCCGCCGTAACCCACCATTTTAGGGTTGTCACGGCACTACTGGCTTAACTGATCCCCGTAGTAAAAACACAGTTAACCGGATAGGCTACCCACCGCCCACGATGGTGACGATTTCCAGGCGATCGCCCTCTTTCATCTCAGTTGTATCCCAAAACTGGCGATGGAGGATTTCCCCGTTATATTCCACTGCCACCAAGCGCGGATTTAAGTCTATGGATTCCAAGAACTGGGGTAAACTCATGCCGATGGCACAAGTTCGGGATTCCCCATTCACCTGTAAGGTGACTTCTGTCATGCTCAACCCCTCCCGACTTGAGTATTTTGAATCGCTTTCATGGTTTCCATCCGCACCAATTGGGAGAGGAAATATTGAGTCACTAAGGTGGGTTGCTCTGCTTCCATAATCGCTCGAACTACGGCAATACGGTGAGCGCCTGACTCTAGCACCTCATTAAAATTATTCACATCGATACCACCGATCGCAAACCAGGGAATGGGACAATGTTGGGCCGCATAGCGCACATACTCATAGCCAGCCGCCGCTTTATTGGGTTTCGTCGGCGTAGCAAACACTGGGCCCACCCCCACATAATCAGCACCTTCGGCGATCGCCCGTTTCATCTCTTCCGGGTTCGTCGTCGAGCGGCCAATAATTTTCTGGGGGCCCAATAGTTCCCGCGCCACAGCAATAGGCAGATCCTGTTGTCCCAAATGGACTCCATCCGCATCCACTGCCAACGCCAAATCTATTCGGTCATTAATCAAGAATAAAGCACCATAGCGATCGCACAATTGGCGCAAACTCTGAGCCAAAGCAAAACGCTCCCCATCCTCAGTATTCTTATCCCGATATTGAATCAGCTTCAGCCCCCCTTGCAGAGCCGCCTCCACCACCTCCAACAACTCCGGCATCGGAGAAGTCACCAAATATAACTGAGCCTCCAAAAGCTGCTGATGGCGACCATAGGCCATGAGCTGGCTCTCCAGAGTATAGACCCGATAGCGCATTTGCTTACACACCCGGCCCATCTGCCGGTCTTCCAGTTTCCCATACTCCTCCAGAACCCGCAGCGCCTCCTCAACCCGGCATAAATTCGCCTGGAGCAACTGATGAATCGTTCCCCGATATTCTTCCCGTTCGTGGGTTAACTGGGTTCCCGGATCGTCCGGCGTATTCCGCGCTGCCCGAATTTCCGCCGTATGCCATTGGGCCAATTCCTGGCGCAACCGCTTACACTCCTCCGTTAGATCCGGGTTATTCAACCCAAACCGACACCACTCCTCAATAATCCGCAGTCCTTCTCTGGCGCGGTCTAGATTAGCATCCAAAATGCGATAAATTACAGATTTTCCCATAACGTGACCGTTGTATAGCTCCGCCATTACCCCGTTTTCATTATTCACCATTAGGATATCCTGCCATATCCCTGGGCAATCAAAAATTAAAAATGAGGCGCAACAACAGGTTTACCCAGGAACGAGCGGCGATTTCGATCCGCTTCCACATTGAGCTATATTTCCTTTGGCTTTAAACTCTAGTACAACCATTTGCGTGGGATAACCCGACGCAAAATAGGATAAAAAAGCCGTCCTTCTAGGACTTAGGACGGGGCTTTAGACCCAATATTTTTGGTAAACTTTCGTTATAGAGATCGACTCTTCCCATCCAATCATTATGCCCTAAGCCTTCAATAGGAACCAACATTTTCGGGCTATTGGCGACTTGGTAGAGTTTCTGACCATGGATAAAGGGAATTACCCGATCCAGTTTGGCATGAAAAATGAGGAGAGGAGCGTTAATTTGTTTGATTTTGGCAATATTATTAAATTTGTCAAACGGAAATAAAGGTATCCAAGTCACCACCCGCAAGACGGAAATAAATGTGTTTTCAGTCACTAGGGCAGCGATAGGAGTCTGGGTGGCTAAATCAATGGACGGGCCCCCACCCACAGAACGACCATAGAGGATAATTTGACTGGGGGGAATCTCTAGAGTTTCCGTGAGATAGGCATAGGCAGCGCGAATATCTTCATATGCACCTCGTTCTGTCGGTCGTCCTTGACTGGTTCCATAGCCTCGATAGTCATAGGCAAACACGCTAAACCCCAGTTGATTGAAATGTTCGAGAACGGGTTGAATCATGCCCAGATCTTCGGCATTACCATGGCTATAGAGTAGGGTATATCTGGCGTTGGGATGGGGCAAATATTGACCGGTAATTTGGATTCCCGATGTAGAGGTAAGGGTCTGGGTCTGGGGTAGAGTTTGATAGCTAGATAGGGGGGGCAGAAAAATTCTACTGTCTGCGATTAAGAAAATGTAAACACAAAGAATAGCATAAATGGCGATCGCCGATCGCAGCAGACGAAACAAGGAAAATTTGCCAATTAACAGGGTTTTTAACTGTGGAGTTTTCATGATTTTTCTCGGCTTTGAGAGACCTCCCGATCGCCTAATGGATTACAGTCCATTAAAGTATCGCGTGGGGTAGGCAGGGGATGCTTGTGGCCGTTCAATGATATCGCTTAGATATCGCTTACAGCACTTCGCGATCTTATCTTGTGAGGTACAGCCAGACAGATCCCCCTAAATCCCCCTTAAAAAAGCAGGGGGTTTTCATTTTCACAAATTATACCACAACAAAAGCAAAATCTT
>NZ_JAQOSO010000065.1 GCF_030068505.1 Roseofilum capinflatum BLCC-M114 | reverse complement strand
CGTTTCGCTTCGCGATAAAACTCCGTTTCGCTTCGCGATAAAACTCCGTTTCGCTTCGCGATAAAACTCCGTTTCGCTTCGCGATAAAACTCCGTTTCGCTTCGCGATAAAACTCCGTTTCGCTTCGCGATAAAACTCCGTTTCGCTTCGCGATAAAACTCCGTTTCGCTTCGCGATAAAACTCCGTTTCGCTTCGCGATAAAACTCCGTTTCGCTTCGCGATCGGGAGCAGACCGTTGGAGGCAACCAGGAGGTAAAATAGAAAAGACCAGCCCATATCCGCTTACCCTAGGTAGATTCAATGAAAGTAGAAATGACGGAATTTATAACCCAAGGACAATTTCGCCCCCAGGTAAAAAAAGTCTAGAAAAGGCGTACAGGAGAGCATTAGAGAAGCCAAATCTCTCTTTTTCCCAATGTATGGGCAATAGTTTTCGTCAGACGGTAGCGGGTATATTTGCTCACGAAAAAATGAATGAAGAGTTGATGTTATCCGGACACATTCAGGCAACAGTAGAACGAGCCAAAGCCACAGATGGAGAGTATCTGATTGCGGCCCAGGACACCACTTATTACAACTACTCAGGACAAAAACAGCCGATGTATTTGACCTGTTTAGAGCCGAGCGAGAAGCCAATGTGGAGCTGCTCGTTCGGGTGGGTCAAGACCGTCACTTAGAAATAGTCAGCAGTAAGCGCATCTGTAAATTATCCGATGTGTCATCTGAGTTGCCAGATTTAGGAACCACGCTTAGAGGATGTGCAAAGGGTGACTCAGTGGTATGCTCTTCGATGGAGCGTCGAACGCTTCCATTACACTCTCAAGTCGGGTGCTTTGCAGGTAGAAAAACTACAGTTTGATGATGTGGACTTGATGATGTGGACACTTTGGTTAATGCCCTCACCTTTTACTCAGTAGTCGCCTGGAAATTACTGGCTCTAACTTATCTTCTCCGAGTTGAACCCATGTCAAGGGCTACACTGGTGTTTGAACCCTCCGAGGTGAGGCTACTAAAGCAACTGGGGTCTACCCCAATTAGGTCTGTGCGTGATGGAGTTCTGGCTTTGGCTAAAATTGTTGGCTTTGCTCCTTCCATCAAGCAACCTTACCCTGGGGTCAAAGTCCTTGCTACTGCCATGGACAGATTTTTCTTTATTAAGCTCGGCTCTACTCTCTGAATTAAAACCCCTACAAGATTAGCTCCCACGGGAGAGGGGGTTGGGGGAGAGGGCAATACCTGACGCAATTTTCTGTAACCTCCTCAATCCTAAATATGATAGCCACTGAATCCATTAATCCCAAAATAACCATTCCTCATTAATCGTTGAAATTGCCGCTAGTAGTGTGTCCATTGACTTACATCAAAAACGCAATATTTATCGTCGCAATCAAGTGCAAGAATATTTAGTTTGGCGCGTCGATGATGGCGAACTGGATTGGTTTAGATTAGAGAATGAAGAAGATATCAAACTAGAACCCAATGCAGACGGAATCATAGAGTCCCAGATTTTCCCTGGATTATGGTTAAACCAAGCCGCTTTATTCGCGGGTGACTTAGCTCAGGTACTCGCGACTCTACAAACAGGATTAGCCACCCCCGAACATCAATCCTTTGTCAATCCATAAACTATGCTAACTTACGAACCCATTACTCTAAACCTAAAAACCGTTCATCTCACCGATCAGCAATTTTATCAACTTTGCCAAACCAATGAACAGTACCAACTCGAACAAACCGCCCAAGGAGAACTCTTAATCATGCCTCCAGTCGGATCGATCAGTGGCAATCGGGAAGCCGATCTCATTGGTTTTCTCTGGCAATGGAATCGTCAAACCCAACTGGGGAAAGTATTTAGTTCTTCTACTATTTTTAGTTTACCCCAGGGGGGGAAGCGATCGCCGGATGTAGCCTGGATTGCCAACGAGCGCTGGCAAGCCTTAAGCTCAGAAGAACAGGAACAGTTTGCTCCTATTTGTCCCGATTTTGTGATTGAACTGCGCTCTCGTAGCGATGCTTTAAGCCAACTGCAAGGGAAAATGCAGGAATATTTGAACAGTGGTTTAAGACTCGGTTGGCTCATCGATCCTCAAAACCAGCAAGTAGAAATCTATCGTCAAAATCAGGAAGTAGAAATTATCTCGTTACCCACCACTTTATCGGGAGAATCCGTCTTACCGGGCTTTTTTTTAGAGCTTCCGCGCTATTAGAGCGATTCGCGCAGTAATGGGTAATAAAAATTTAGGGAGCGAGACGCTCCCACTCCAGTAATACAGCGCTTGGCGCTGTTATGGTGTACAGTCTTAAAGGCTCAAAGCCATGTA
>NZ_JAQOSO010000064.1 GCF_030068505.1 Roseofilum capinflatum BLCC-M114 | reverse complement strand
AATAGGGAATAGGGAATAGGGTTGTGGTACATGGCTTTGAGCCTTTAAGACTGTATACCATCACAGCGCGAAGCGCTGTATCATTCCCCCGCTATAGTGCTACGTGCCCAAAAAAAATCCTTCTCTATTGTCTAGAGAAGGACTAGGGTGAAGAAAAGGTTATTCTTTAAAGAGTGACGTTATTTACGGATAGGAGTGCCGCAAGGATAAGTAGCTACTGGAGCAGAAGCACTCATTTCTTTCGGTTTCGCCATTCCAGGAGCCTTTTGTTGCGCCTGATAATCGGCTTTCAGGTGGTCTAACAGTTCCTGACGGCGATCGTACAGTCGTTTCAGGGGGCGAGGTGTAGATTGTTTACTCACATAGGAGCTAATCAAGGGTAAGGCGATCGTGCTATCGGTATAGCAAACAATACTATTGGGCAATTCATTCGGATCGACTTTCCCCCAACTCACTGCTTCCGAAGGTGTTGCCCCCGATAATCCACCGGTATCGGGACGAGCATCGGTAATTTGGATAAAATAATCATGACCCCGCTCTTCTAAGCCTAAAACTTCATGAATCTGCGGTTGGGTTTGCAGCAGGAAGTTTTTCGGCGAACCGCCACCAATCATCAACGCGGCGCTTCTGCCTAGAACATCTGAAATACCGGAATTGCGAGCGCCATAGACAATGGCTGCGGTTTCGTTCACATCAATGCTGGGATCGAGTATTAACTCCGATCCTTCTAAAGCTAGAGCTGCCACATTCATACCGATAGAACTATCTCCAGGAGAAGAAGTATAGATGGGAACCCCACATTCATAGGCTGTCGAGAGTAAGCAAGGATTTTCAATGCCTAAACGCTGTTCAATTTCCCAGATATACCGCCCCAAATGATAATGAAATTCAGCCGTTCCCATCCGTTTTTGGAATTCGGGCGCTTTCAAAGTTTGGCGGATAAAGGCATCGGTTTCTAACAAAACATCATAGTCGAAAACGATGTCATAGATGCGAATATGTCCCTCTTCTCGCAATTTCACATCATCTAAGAAGGGACTGCCTGCATAGAGGCTCATGCCCAAACCATAATGGAGATCGTGATATAAATTGGCTCCGGTGCTAATCATCCAATCGATATACCCTTGACGCATCAGGGGAGCTAAAATACCGACTCCAAATCCGGCGGGAGTCATGGCTCCGGAAAGACTGACACCAACGGTTACCCCCGGTTGCATTACTTTCTGGGTGAGCAGGTGGCAAATTTCCCGCAGTCGGGCTGAATTGTAGGCGGTAAAGTAGCCATCAATCAGATCGACGACACTAATTTCTGTGGGTAAAGGTGCAGGAGCAATTTTGTGTTTGAGTAAGCGAGACATGAGGGTTTCTCCTATGTTCTAAATCGGTTTTATGAGACTAGGATTCCCTGTGCTTCTTGAACTGATAGTTCGAGAATAGATGCACTCATCCACCCAATTTTGGGAGGACTTGTTATCCGTTTCAGGGCTTGATTTTAAGCATCACAGAGTTACTCAGTCTTACAGTGCTAAAGATAGAGTTCTAGCCTGCTCTGAGTTCTCATTCCTGGGGTTTTAGGAATTTTGGTATGGGTATAAAGTTAGAGTTCTAAGTTGCTAGATTGCACTCTATTGCTTGGGATTTTGCCTATTGAGGTTATTCCCTGAGCTTATGCAATCTAATTGACCGGCCCAGTTTGACCCTAGAGTTGAGATGGGGGCAAACCTAGCAGTTACAGACCGGTCAAATCAAACTAGGGGGTTCACAGCTATCCACCCAGGAGATTGTGGGGTCACATTTACGTCTACGCTTGAGTTTTATTTCTAGATACCACAAGCCTTGCCAGGGGTATCCAGTTAAGGGAGGATAGTTCAATTTTCTGCTTAACACCTATTAGAGAGCGCTACTTTTAATGGTAGCAGAAATTAAAGAAATTTGTCGATTGTTTAAGCTTTGTTATGTCGATCACTGGTCGGGGGTGATCTCGGTTGTGTGGGGAAGGGATCGAAATAGCATAGATCCTGATGTTTTCCATCAAGATTTAGTGAAAATTAGGTTAACAATAAGTGAATCTTTTGCTGGGGAAATTGCCTTTATGGGGCAGGTTTCAAGGCGATCGCCTGTTTTGGGGCAAAGACTTTCCGCACGGCGATCGCGATCCGACTCAGATCCTGATCGAGCAACGGCGGCCAAATAACACCCGCTTGTTTATATTGCATAAAGGCTTGGCGACTATCCATGGCTAACAGATGTAGGGCACAAACCAAGCGCCGATCTAAGAGTTGCTCTTCCTGGGATTGTTCAGCAATAATACTGAGTGCTAACAATAAAGACGTGACCTGTCCGGGAACCGGTGGCTCTCCCGATCGCAGGCGCAGCAAAAAGGCATCGGGATTTTCGCCGGTGGGTAACCCTTGGGCGATCGCAAACTCACAGGCCGTTTTATAGTCCATACAATACTCTCCCCAGAACGATAAACTTTCAGATCAACACCTAACCCACGTCAGGGATTTGCCACTTTCTATGCCTTAATGCCAAACTCGAAAAAGATTAAACTTGCGATCGTCATTAGCGAATGAACCCATCCTCGACAACCATTCCCTTTGTGGATCTCTCGATCCAACATCAACCCCTAAAAACTGAGTTTGATGAAGCCATGTTAGCCGTCTTGCGACAAGGCGACTTTATCATGGGTCAAGCGGTCAAAGATTTTGAAGCCGCCTTTGCCAAAAAATCGGGGGTCAACCACGGTATTGGAGTCGCTTGTGGAACCGATGCGATCGCCCTCGGCCTAAAAGCCTGTGGCATTCAACCCGGAGACGAAATCATCTTACCGGCCAACACCTTCATCGCCACCCTCATCGGGGTTATCCACTCAGGAGCAACCCCCATTTTAGCCAACTGTGACCCCCAAAGTGCCCTGATCGATCTCGAAGCTGCCGAAAAGCTCGTCACCGCCAAAACCAAAGCCATTCTCCCCGTTCATCTCTACGGTCAAATGGTCTCCCCCCAAGCACTCCTAGACTTTGCCCAAGCCCATAACCTGTTTATCTTTGAAGATGCCGCTCAAGCGCATCTGGCCCATCGAGAAGGCTATAGGGCAGGCTCTGTCGGCAAAGCCGCGGCCTATAGCTTTTATCCCAGTAAAAATCTGGGCGCATTTGGAGATGGGGGCATGGTCTTAACCAACGATCCAGACGTGGCCGCCCACATGAAGACCCTGAGAAACTACGGAGCGCCACGCAAGTATTACCACACAGAGCTGGGAACCAATAGCCGTTTAGACACCCTTCAAGCCGCAATTCTGAACGTCAAGTTACCCCACCTAGCCACCTGGAACCAACAGCGCAATCAAGCTGCCCAGGAATACGATCGCCTGCTCGCTCCCTTAGCTGAATCCGGAATCGTACCTATTACCAACTTCAGCGACACCGGCCATGTGTACCATCTCTATGTAATTCGCCTCTTAGAACACTGTGCCATCAACCGGGATACCCTCCAAGAAAAACTGCAATCAGCCAACATCCAAACCGGTATCCACTATCCCGTTCCCTGCCATCTCCAACCCGCTTACGCCCATCTGGGTTATCATGCGGGAGACTTTCCCGAAGCCGAATACCTGTGTGAATCTATCCTTTCCCTACCCATGTTTCCAGGGATAACTTCAGAACAAATTCAGCGAGTCGTTGAGGCGATCGCTGCATGTATCCATCAGTAAACCCCTCTCGATCTGACAGCCATGACTCAACCCTCTTCCTTTCCCAGTTCTATCCCCAAATCTTGGGTGAACTATGCCCTCCTAGCCCTCTTTATCCTTCTGTATGCGCCCTTAATTGTTCATTGGTGTGACGGCTGGATTAATAAAAGCATTAGTATTGAACATGAATATTTTAGCCATGGGTTAATTGGCTTACCCTTTGCTACCTATATTGCCTTCTGGGAAAAACGGCAGCAATGGGCACAACTACCTGACACTTTCCACCCCCTAGGGGGCTTTTTCCTGGGACTCGGTGGAGTCTTGTACATTACCGGATTACCCGATTTAGTCAACCTCTCCTTTCCCCTGATGCTGATTGGGGTCTGTCTGTGGTTAAAAGGCATACCAGGTTTACAATTACAAACCTTTCCCCTAATTTTAGTCGCCCTGGCCACACCGACAGAAGTTCCTTATTTAATCGAGCCTTATATTCTCCCCTTACAAAGCTTTATTTCTACCATGGCAGGATTTATCCTCTCTGGTATTGTGGGAATGGATGTCACTGTTGACGGCATTTATCTCTCCACTGGAGGCAGACTGGTGGAAGTGGCTCCCCACTGTGCGGGATTGAAAATGCTCTTTACCAGCCTCTATGTAGCGTTAATGCTACTCTACTGGACGGGGGCGATCGCCCAGAAGCGTAAAATCATCTCCCTATTAGCCGGATCGGTGGTCATTAGCGTGGTGGCCAATATTATCCGTAATGCCCTACTCACCTACTTTCATGGCACAGGCAATGATTCTATGTTTCATTGGTTACATGCAAGTTGGGGCGGCGACTTGTATTCCGCAGGCATGTTAGGCATGGTGGTGCTTCTGTTGAACTGGATTAATCGTGATGACTATTTAGACTCAGAAGAAACGGATGAAACCCTTGAATCCCTCAACTCCGATGAATGATCAGCCACCCCCCAAAACGGGAAAACCGTCTTGGCCTCTATGGGTATTACTTGGCTTTATGGTGGTCATTTTAGCCCTAGGTGCTATTCCGGGATACTTTAATGGATCGTGGCAATGGCAATCTCCTCCCAAAGTAGCGGCCTTAAAACAGTTGCGAGAAGTCCGTAAAAATGGATTAACCCTTTCCGGTTGGGAAACCATCGAGCAGATGGAGATTCGTCTGGGGGGCCATCGATGGTCTTATCAGAAACTTGAGGGAAACTGGGAAGAACCCGTAATGCTGTTGTTGTTAATCCAAAATTCTGACCTCGATCAACCGAGGGTGGAATGGGTCGATGTGAATGGATTTGTGCAACAGATTTTTAGGGATTGGAAAAGCGATTCTTATCAAATGAAGACTTGGCAGGTGAATACGGACTCTGGTCAAGACGTGAGGGTGCGATCGCGGTTTTTTCGCGGCTGGAACCCGATTCAAACCTTTGCTCTGGTGCAATGGTACGCTTGGCCCACTGGGGGCGATCCGGCTCCGGTGAACTGGTTTATGGCCGATCGCCTGGCCCAAACACGAGGCGATCGGGCCCCTTGGATGGCCGTTTCGATGATGATTCCGATGGAACATCTAGGAGATCTAGAGGACGTTGAAGACATTTCCCAGTCTCTGGTGCAAACGATCCAAACCACCCTCATGGAAACCGTCTTTACCGAAAATTTGGGTTTAAAGCCCCGTACCTTTAGGTCGGGGAGTGTCAATCAATCCCCTGGGCAATAAATTCTCTATGGTTAACTCTCGGCATTTTCACATTACCATTGGTTTAACATTAGGGATGGGATTGTTCCTACCTTCTCAGGCAAATGGACAACTCCCTCCCATTGATGTAGATCAACCGACCTCGGTGGATCAACTGTTGGAAGACGCACGAGAAAGATTGAGAAACCGAGGGGAAATTCTGGAACTCGATAACGAATTCCCCAGCGCTCCTCCTCCAGAATTTGATGTTTACCGCCTAGGCCCCGGAGATTCAATTACGGTTAATGTAAGTAATTTTCCCGATCTCAATTTTCAAGCCTTGATAGATTTAGAAGGCAATATTATTGTCCCCTTAATGGGACGATTGGCAGTAAAAGGCTTAACCCTACCTGAACTAGAGGAAAAAATCCGCTTTGGCTTAAATCAATTTGTTATTGAACCCAAGGTCTTGGTTACTCTGGGTAATCGTAGAGCTGTAGAAGCGATTATTACCGGTGAAGTGTTGCAACCCGGAGCCTATGCCCTAGGCTTTGCTCCTTTTCCTGTAGTATCAGATGCTCTCGTTTTAGCAGGTGGAGCTACCCAGTCGGCTGACCTGCGAAATATTATTATTCGTCGAACTTTAGTGGATGGTTCCGTCTTAGAAGCCTCTGTAGATTTGCTCACTCCCCTTAAATATGGGCAACGAGTTCAAGATCTACGAATTGAAGATGGGGATGTGATCATTGTGCCGAAAATTGACTTTCACGATCTCGACTACGATCATCAGTTAGCGGCAGAATCGAATTTATCCCAAGCGAGCATTAATATTGATGTGGTGCGCTATACCACCAATAATGTGGGAACAATTACCTTGCCCAATGGCAGTACCTTTGCAGATGCGATTACGGCGATCGGGCCCAATTTTGAAGAAGCTAGATTAAGTAAAGTGGGGGTCATTCGCTTCGACCAAGAACAGGGACGAGTGGTGACCAAAATCATTAATGCTCGCAGTGTGATGTTAGGGGATGTATCCCAAAATATTCGCTTGCTAGATAATGATATTATCGTCGTCAATCGGAACCTATTATCCAGACTGAGCGTAACTCTGACCCGTATTACCGAACCCTTTCAAGATGTTCTCACCTTCATGCTGTTTTGGCGACAATTCCGAGATAATGTAACGGATGTCTTTACGGTTGATACGAACCTCAATAATTCGTCACCGTCTCCCGCTCCTGCTCCTACACCAACACCGGGAACCACACCTAGCCCAACACCGGGAACGACCCCATCCCCCTCTCCAGGCACGACCCCATCCCCATCCCCATCCCCCTCTCCGTCCCCTTCTCCTTCTCCCTCCCCAGCACCTGCTCCCGCGCCTTCTCCAAGTCCGTAGCAGAACCCTTGATAAGCGGTTAAATTTTCACGCTGTTCTACAGGCTCTATCCCTTATAAGTCTAGCTTTCAGCCCTCTATCGATAGATGGTATCTTAATTCTATTGTCTTGTATGGTGAAGCCAGTGGAAAAAATATCGAAATCAGAAGCCGAATGGAAGGCCCAATTGACTCCGGAGCAATTTAAGGTCACCCGCAAAAAGGGTACAGAACCGGCATTTAGCGGTGCTTACTATAACAACAAGCAACCTGGAACCTATCAATGTATCTGTTGTGGTACAGAATTATTTACTTCAGAGGCGAAATATGATTCGGGTACGGGTTGGCCGAGTTTTTGGGCCCCTAGCAAGAAAGAACATATTGCGACTAAAGATGATTGGAGCTTTTTCATGAAGCGCACTGAAGTTCTCTGTGCTGCCTGTGATGCCCATCTTGGCCATGTCTTCCCTGATGGCCCAGCTCCCACAGGGTTACGCTATTGTATGAATTCAGCGGCCTTAAACTTTATTCCTCAAGAAGAGTAAGGATAGAGTGCTGCTAAGGGGGAATGGGTAGGTTATAGGTCATCAAACATTAGACACCGGTCAGATGAGTTCATAATTGGCAGCCGTGGTCTATGTTATTTCCCTATTCCCCCATTCCCTCGCGATTATTGGTTCACTTGAGCCAATCAGTGAGCGAGAGATCAGTCTACAAGTTCAGGACAGTTAACCGTTGAAAGCCTTTGACCAACCTATCCCTCAAGAAAAATTAAATATTCTTACCAAAACTCGCTCTAAATCCAATCCATGGAGAATGTTCTCAATCAAGGTCATTTTTAAAACCGGATGACTTAGCTTAGGCAATTTCTGGATTTATTCAGACAAATGCTTGTAGATCGATCGCGGCTGAATTTAATTCTTGTGTTCCTACTTTAACCTGCTGAATCCCTTCTACGGTCTGCTGTGCGGTTTGTTTGAGATCGGTCATTGCCAGTGAAATTTGTTCGATCGCAGCCACCTGCTCCTGTAGGTGAATGGCAATGGTCTGGCTGTTGGTGGCAATGGTTTCTACAGCAAGGGTTACGCCTTGAAAGACTTCGGCTGTTTCCTGCATACTCTCGACTCCGGAATGGGCAGATCGAGCGCTTGCTGTGGCACTTTGGGCAGTGTTACCGGTGGTTTTTTGAATATCGGCAATCAAAGCACTGATTTCTAAGGCCGATGTTTTGCTGCGATCGGCAAGCTGGCGAATGGCTTCAGAAACTACGGTAAACCCACGACCGCGATCGCCTGCTCGTACCGCTTCTACGGCGGCATTTAGGGCCAGCATATTGGTTTGTTCGGCTAATTCACCGACTAAATCGGAAATGGTTTGGATTTGTGTGGTTTTTTCTTGTAACCCGTTAATATCTTCCGTGACGGCTGCGACTTGTTTTTGCAGTTCCATCATCTGGGTGAGGGTGTGTATGACCACTTGTCGCCCCCGTTCGGCCAGTTGTCGGGCTTGCTCGGCTTCTGTCTGTGCAGAGGCAGCTTGTTGAGCAGACTGTTGGGAGCTTGAGCGCAAATTTCCCATGGTGACATCAGTTTCTCGAATGGAGCTGGCTTGTTGTTGGGTGTTTTGCTCTTGTATTGTTACCGTTTCTGCGATCGCCGCCGATGAATGGACGATCGCCTGAGCTGATGTATCCATTTGCCGGGTTGTTTTCTGGAAGGTTCTCCAAGCGGCTAATACGGAAAGGGATATGGCTGAAAAGGCGATCGCCCAAATTGAAAATGAAAGTCTTTGAATAGCTTTAGCCTGTTCCTGAGTTGCACGTTCGGTCAAATCATTATTACGCTCAAATAAACGGTGTACCTCTTCAGATAAGTGTTCGGCTTCTCCACGTGCCACTCCGCTTCGCCAGGCTACGATCGCCTCCTCTAGATTACCCCCACGGGCTGCTTCTAAAAGTTGATTATTCGCGATTCTCAGAGACTGGATTGACTGGCGAATTGCTTGCACTTCTGCTTCGCGTCCCTGTTGCGCCATCAATTCTTCTAAGATATCCAAGTCATTGGTATAAACCTCTCGCAAATTGATAATGCTATCGAGCAGTTGAGATTCCTGGGAGAGTAGATATCCTCGCGTCAGGATGGAAATATCTTTAACGTCGGTGTAAATTTGGGCAATGTGATATTCAATGCGATGAAACAATTCTAAGCTATGGGTACGCTGATGTACCGCATTCAAGCTGATTGCGGTTAAGATCGTTGAGAGGGCGATCGCGACCAGGGGAATTGCATAACCTGCCAGAATCCAATAACGGAGTTTCCAACTTCCCATCCGAATCATGGCAATCATAAATTATGGCTCAAGGGCTTTAGTCTATTTTTTTGTGCAATAGAGATCAGATCTAATATTCTAATATAGCGCTAAAGAAAATTTTCTCCATTCAGAAACCGGATTAGTTTCTACCTCTTTTCAATGAAGATTCTAAACTAAGCCACAACTAATACACTTAGAGGCGATCGCCTCCATATGCTTTGACCAATCCGATCCCTTGAAGCGAGCGGGGGAGGGCAAGTGAGCAACCACAGCATTACTTTTATACTTAATATAATCCTCCGTATTGCCACTGGCTCGTAAGGGCCATTTTACAGTGTGACAGAACTGAAAATAGTCCTCTGCCGACTGTTGATACACTTGAACCTGAAGCGTCAAGCCAAAACGTCCCTCACTCGCTTCTAGCCACAGTCGATCCACAGTCTGCAAATCTTCACAGGGAATCTTAGTAAGATCGCGGGGAGATAAAAAGCGACTCAGGGGTTTACCGGCAGCTTGATGGAGACAGTTCCAAGTTTCCTCATCGGCGGCTTTCCAGCGTTTGAGTTGCAGGAAGTTTTGCAGCTTTGTATAATCCACACCAACAGCAGACGTTAATTCTGCTGAGAGTTCTGAGGAGCCAAAGACCCAAGTTTTGACCACATGAAGAGGGTTAAAGGTTTTCGTGGAGATTTCCGTGGAGATTTCCGTAGGTTGGTTACTCAGCGCAGTCCGACTGGAAGCGGGACGAGGGGTAAGCGGTGTTGAGGTTTGGGGTTTAGGGGTTTTGGGTTTGGGTGCAGGAACGGCTGTTAAGGAACCCGGAGCAGTGGATAATACAGATAAGACTTCCGAGACAGATTGAAAACGTTGATTTAAGTTCCGAGAGACCATGCGATCGAGGGTTTCTGCTAAATATAAATTAACCCGTTTTTCGGGCAACAAATAATCCCGCCATACCCATTTTTCATTGGCAATATCATAGAGTTCTAAGGGAGGCAGTCCGGTTAATAAATGCAGACAAGTTGCCCCTAAACTATATAAATCGCTGGACGGAAAAACTTTTCCTCGCAACTGTTCTAAAGGCATATATTCGGCGCTCCCAACAACAGTTCCCGTTTGGTTTAAAGTAGTTTGAGAAACCCATTTGGATACGCCAAAATCAATTAAAACGGGTAAATTATCACTTTTGCGGCGAATGATATTTTGGGGTTTGATATCCCGATGAATTACTTTATTGTCATGGACAAACTGTAAAACGGGTAAAATATCTCGCAGGAGTTGTTCAATGTCTTCGGGTTCATACGCGCCTTTTTGTTGCAGCTCCTGAGCGAGGGTGGGGCCATCCACAAATTCTTGCACCAAATAGAGCTGTTGATCTTGCTCAAAATGGGCGAGTAAATTGGGAATTTGATCGTGTTTTCCTAGCTCATCAAGACGAACGGCTTCTTGGCGAAATAAGCGTTTTGCTTTATGAATAACTTGATCGCTAAACCCTTTGAGGTAGAGTTGTTTTACGACTCGAAAAGGTTGGGAGGGAATATCTTCATCAATGGCAATAAAGGTTTTACCAAATCCCCCTTGACCGAGTTGGGTAATGGGTCGATAGCGTTGTCGGAGATAGAGGGATGTGCCACAACTGGAGCAAAATTTAGCGTTATCGGGATTTTTGGGGGATTTGCAGTCGGGGTTCACACAGTAACTCATGGGAGCATCCTGATAATGGAGGTTACTTTATGGGGCTGAGGTTTCTTCTGCCTTTAAGATATGAAAATTGGAAAAAACCCCTAGGGTTTCAAATTCGTAGGCAGGCAGAAAGGCGGCAACGGAAAGGTTAGTTCGATAGATACTAAACAGTATATAGTCTTGGCGTTCGGTGCGTTGGGCAATGATGTTTTGCAGTTGGGGTCGAGCCTCTTGGAGGAAGTTATCACAAGATTGTTGCAGGATGTTGCCGAGGTTTTGGTTGGCTTTGTCACAAACGTTTTCTTGTAGATATTCGACTAACTGTTGGGAGGCAAATTCTTCATAGCTGGCGGATTTGGGGTTGGTGGCAACCATTGCTCCGGTTACGGTGGCGATCGCCACTCCTCCGACTAAAGCCACCATTTTTAGCGCTTTCATAACCACATTCCTGTCTAAATGCCATTCTTGAGAATACACACTACTGCGGCCGATCTCCCGGAAACTGGAGAAAACTAGCCCACGGATACAGGAGCTGGATCGAGGTCTAATTCTATCAGTTTGGCGATCGCCCCCTCTAATAAGGTTACCCCGTCCTCCACGGATTCTATCCGCGCCAATTTACCCCGCAACTCCCCTGCACCGTAGAACTCTTTGGCGTACCACGTCATATGCTTGCGGGCCTGGCGAATGCCGCGATCGCCCTTATACTCATACAAAGCTCGCAAATGCTCCTTGGCACATTCTAAACGGGCGATCGCCGTCGGTTGCGGCAAAATTTCCCCCGTCTTCAAAAAATAATCAATCTCTCCCACCAAAAACGGATAGCCCAACGTCCCCCGCGAACACATCACCCCATCCGCTTTCGTTTCCTGCAAACAGCGCACCGCCGCTTCTACCGAAAAAATATCCCCATTGGCAATCACCGGAATCGACAAAATCTCCTTTACCTTGGCGATCCATTCCCAACGGGCCGGCCCATTATACCCCTGGGCGCGAGTCCGACCATGGAGCGTCAGCATTTTCGCCCCCGCATCCTGCATCCGTTGGGCAAACTCCAAAATATTAATTTCCTGATTTGACCAGCCAATGCGCGTTTTCACCGTCACCGGCACCTCCACGGCTGCCACCACTTCCCGCACGATCGCCTCTGCTACTTCCGGCTCCCGTAACAAGGACGACCCGCCCCCATTTTTAGTAATCTTATTCACGGGACAGCCCATGTTAATATCCACCGTATCGGCCCCTTCTTCCACGGCCATTTGCGCCGCTTCTGCCAAAAAATCGGGGCGACAGTCAAACAGTTGAATACTGATCGGGCGCTCGTTGGGGTCTACCTCCATTAACTTTGGCAACTCCCGCACATAATGTAATCCGGTAGCTTTCACCATTTCCGTATACATCATGGAACTGGGAGCATAACGACGCACCAGGCGACGAAACACCAAATCCGTGACCCCTGATAGGGGCGATTGTAATACCCTAGAGTTGACTTCTACCGTGCCAATTTTCAGGGGAGAAGAGAGTCGAGCTTGCAGTTCTGGAGACAAGGCAACCATAGTGAGTTTGTCGGATAAGGGTTTGGGTTTTCACTAGACTTCTATTCTATTTTAAGATTGGGAACTTTTGCTATAATAGTCCTGTCAGTGTCGGGTGTAGTGTTTCTGAGCAAGCGAACAATGAGTGAAAGACTAGCCGTCAATACATCCATGACCTATGAAGCCAAGTTGGTCGGCAAAAAGGGAGATGATGATTTCCCCTGTAACGGCAAAATATCCAGAATTGATTTCAACAAAAGTGTTAGCGCAATCCCTTTAACTGAAGGTAGAGTTGCTATTCCTGGTGTGGGTCGCGGAGACGCTAAATATACTCAGAAAAATTCATCTACTGTTGGAGTTCATTACTGGCTTGAACCCGGAACAAAGTTGACTTATAGTTTAAAAGTCTGGGTGAGTGATTAGCTCAAGTTTCTGATGGCTAAGAGCCTATTGGTAAAGTCAACAATGGCTAATGTATACATGATTTATGCCAATGGTATTTGAGTAAAGTCCTCACTTTCCTCAAGTGGACAATCGATTCATTGCATCACTTAATTAATGCATTGCATGTTGTTCCAAGTGCTATGCTTACAGTGATTTAAAATAACCACAAAATTCCTCTCTTCTGTTGCCCGGAGCCTAGCTAATGTTTTTCTTGCTTCTTGCATTATTTCATGTAATAGTTAGCTTATGCCAATGGTGTTTGAGTAAAGTCCTCACTTTCCTCAATTGGACAATCGATTCATTGCATCACTTAATTAATGCATTGCATGTTGTTCCAAGTGCTATTCTTACAGGAATTAAAATAACCACAAAATTCCTCTCTTCTGTTGCCCAGAGCCTAGCTGGTATTGTTCTTTTATTATTTCATGTAATAGTCAACTCATGCCAATGGTGTTTAGGTAAAGTCCTCACTTTCCTCAATTGGACGATAGCTTCATTGCATCACTTAATTATGGATGAACATACTTTTACTCTATCTAGTTGGGATATAGCACTTGTTATCCTATCATGCGTTTTATTGATTATTCTGGTTCGATCCAACAATACTGGAACAAAGATAACACATACTATTATAAAAACAAGAGATTCTAGTTATGAAAATAGGACGATTAAGATTGCGAAGGGTGAGTCAATAAAAACGGCGGTCAATTTACTGACAGGAGGACAAACTACATCCTCTCCACCACCAAAGGATTCAGATATTAGTGAGAGTGAAACTACGATTGTGCAAGACGAAACAAGGGGATTGAAGTGGGCTGATGTAAAAGAAAAAACACAAGACGTTGTAAATCTAATAAAAGGAGGACTTGAGATAACTCAGATATTCCAATCTATAAGACATGGAGGCCAAAAGCATATAATAGATCTACTTAATGGATTGAAAAACTTAAAATCAAAATAAAAGGAACTGACTCACAAAGATCGCCTCTGCTACTTCCGGCTCCCGTAACAAGGACGACCCGCCCCCATTTTTAGTAATCTTATTCACGGGACAGCCCATGTTAATATCCACCGTATCGGCCCCTTCTTCCACGGCCATTTGCGCCGCTTCTGCCAAAAAATCGGGGCGACAGTCAAACAGTTGAATACTGATCGGGCGCTCGTTGGGGTCTACCTCCATTAACTTTGGCAACTCCCGCACATAATGTAATCCGGTAGCTTTCACCATTTCCGTATACATCATGGAACTGGGAGCATAACGACGCACCAGGCGACGAAACACCAAATCCGTGACCCCTGATAGGGGCGATTGTAATACCCTAGAGTTGACTTCTACCGTGCCAATTTTCAGGGGAGAAGAGAGTCGAGCTTGCAGTTCTGGAGACAAGGCAACCATAGTGAGTTTGTGCGATCGGAGGTTAGGTTTTCATTGCATACTATTTTTCTGTAATTATACAACACTCAAGAGAGCGAATGACCGTTTTTGGCTGTTGCTGACATAAAATGCTTACCCTGTCTGTTTCTAGTTGGGACTATGCACAACAAAAGTGAATTTTTCTCCGTCATTTTTTGTCATTTTATAGTATAATCAGCCAGAGAACTCTATTGATTTTAAGGAAAAAACCTTTACCTAATTACCCGCGAAAAATCCTAGTTTTATGGAAATAATCGATATTCTCAAGGCAGACTACGAACGGTTTCCGCTCAATCAAACCTATGGTATTTACGCAAAAAATGTGTATTTTAAAGATCCAATGACCGAGTTTCGGGGAGGCGATCGCTATCAGCAGATGATCGCCTTCATGCAACGCTGGTTCCTGAATATCAAAATGGACTTACATGGCATCGAGCAAGATGGAAATACCATTCATACCCGATGGACATTGCACTGGAATACTCCCCTTCCCTGGAAACCCCGTATTTCTATTCCTGGATCGAGCGAACTCAAAATCAATGAAAATGGCTTAATTTGCTCCCATATTGATACTTGGGATATTTCTCGTTTAGATGTGCTTAAACAACATATAGCCCTTCGAGCTTCACGGACATGAATGGGCGGCACAAGGGTAATAGGGTACAGTTTTACCCTAGGATGGAGTTTGACTATCAGTTTCTCTTTTGTAAATGGCACAAAATGAATTGGTTCCAGGCTATCGAATTCGCGCTGGATGGGTAATGGAGCGGGAAATGCTGATTGGCTTTATGCACAAAACCTATCAGGAGTTGTTTCCCGGACAAGATTTTTCCCACTTAAATCAGGCGATCGAGTTACACTTTGCTCAGACAACGCCCCTGTGGTGGGTGGAGAAAGTCGAAGATCCGCAAATTTCTGACTTCCTCTCTTCGACACCCCGCTCTCAACCCATTGGCTGTTTATGGATGGGGAACGCAGTCGATCAGGTGAATGGACAGCAACATACCCATATTTTCCTCCTCTATATCTTACCGGAACACCGCCGCCAAGGTCTGGGATCGGCGCTTATGGAGCAAGCGGAAGCTTATGCGAAGGAGCGGGGAGAGCAGCAAATTAGCCTGCAAGTCTTTTGTCAGAATACACCGGCGATCGCCTTGTATGATAAGTTAGGCTTCCAACCTCTGTCCACTTGGATGGTCAAAAAACTCAGTTAACATGACTCATGCTTGCTCAAGGTGATGAAATTTTAGAACCCTTTCTGCTATTGTACAACTCATTTAGACTCGCTATATGAGGGAGTCTTAGGAAAACTTGGTATTGATCAGGATAGCAGCTTGAGTGCGATCGCGCACATTGAGCCGACTCAAAATATTCGCGACATGGTTTTTCACTGTGCGCTCGGAAATATACAAAGTTTTGGCAATTTCCCGGTTACTATAACCAGCCCCAATAAGCTTTAATACTTCCTGTTCCCTTGGGGTTAACAGTTGCAATTCTGGTGGCGCGGGATTCACCTCTGGTTCGGGTTGACTGGCGAGCATTTTTTCTAATAATCCTGGCCCCAAATGGGTGTAGCCTTTATGAACGGCGCGAATGGCTTCGGCTAAATCTGCTGAAGGTGTATCCTTTAATAAATAGCCTTTCGCACCATAGCGAACGGCTTGGGTAACATACTCATCATCGTCAAAAGTAGTTAAGACTAAAACTTTAATCTGGGGACACTGTTCTTGAAGTGCTTTAGTCGCAGCAACCCCATCCATGACAGGCATTCGCACATCCATCAATACAACATCCGGTTGTAAAGATGTAGCTCTTTCGAGGGCAATTTTGCCATTTTCAGCATCTCCAATCACTTCGATATCGGGTTTGGTTTGCAGGAGGCTCGATAACCCTTCTCTCACTAAGCTTTGATCGTCTACTAATAATATTTTGATCATAGGGAATAGGGAATAGGGAATGGGGAATGGGGAATGGGGAATGGGGAATAGGGAATAGGGAATGGGGAATAGGGAATAGGGAATAGGGAATGGGGAATAGGGAATAGGTAATTGCCTTAAAACTCGACAATGACCGGTGTATGATCGCTGGGTTTGGGTAAGTGTCGAGGTTCGATATCAATGATACATCTTGAAGCGCGATCGCCTAATGGAGCCGATAAATAGTGATGATCGATGCGCCAACCTCGCTGACGCTTAAAGGAGTTTTGGCGATAATCCCACCACGTATATTGACCTTCTTCTAGGTTGAATTTACGGAAAGCATCGGCTAATCCCAATTGGAGAATGCGTTGCAAGGCTTCTCGTTCCTTCGCTGTCGTGCCAGTTTTTTGGCTATTGGGGGAGACTTCAAAATGCACATCTCGATCTTCGGGAACAATGTTAAAATCACCACTAATACATAATCCTTGGGGATGGCGCTTCAGGAGGAGATCGAGATAATCTTGTAGCAGGGAGAGCCAATCTAATTTATAGAAGTATTTATCACTCTCAAAGTCGCCACCATTGGGCACATAAACGGTGATGATACGAATGTCATCTAAAACGCCGGTAATTAAGCGCTTTTGCTGGTCAAACTCTCCTACCCGATCTGCGCCTAAAATGGGGCTAAAACCGGTACTGACATCGGAAAGGGGCGATCGCGTAATCAGAGCAACACCATTATAGGACTTCTGGCCGGAGACATAAACGTGATATCCTGCTTCTTCAAAGGGCGATCGCGGAAACAGATCGTCAATCACCTTTGTTTCCTGCAACCCCAACACATCCACCGGGTTCTCCCGCAGCCAATTCAGCACAATATCCAGTCGGGTACGAATCGAGTTAACATTCCAAGTGGCAATTTTCATCAACGCTTCTGACGGCACAATCTTTCAAATTGTAGCTGAATGGGGTATATATCTAAAACCCTCTCCTAGAGATTAGAATAAACGGAAAACAGAATCTTCATCCCATGTCTGAAACTCAATCTGAAGCCAAAAATGTATTCGGTGAACCCTTACAACCCTGCTGCACCGATCCGATGACGGGATATTATCGCACCGGATATTGTGAAACCGGGCCGGGAGATTTCGGGCTGCATGTGGTTTGTGCAAAGGTGACCGACGAATTTCTAGAGTATACCCGCAAGCAGGGCAATGACCTCAGTACCCCCGTACCGATCTATGGCTTTCCTGGGCTTAAAAGTGGCGATCGCTGGTGTTTATGCGCCTCCCGTTGGAAAGAAGCCCTCGAAGCTGGCGTTGCCCCTCCCGTAGTTCTATCCGCTACCCACCTCAACACCTTAGCCGTGATTCCATTAGAATTGCTGAAAGAGTATGCTGTTGATGGAGAAGCTTAACCCAATGTAAGTGTAGAATGATAGATAATCTTCAACTTTAGATCTCCGTTCAAATTGTGGCTTTTGACAACACCTGTAAATTCCTGGCAACCCAAAACCCAATTAGTTTTGTCCGTTGGCTGCTTCCCCAAGTCAACGCCAGTAATGTGCAAGTCATTAAAACAGAACTCTCTACTGAACCGGTTCGTGCTGACTCCCTAATTTTACTCAAAGCTGCCGATACTATTCTACATCTGGAATTTGAGCGCGTTCCTAAAGCTGACCCCCCTTTACCAGAGCGAATGATCGACTATTGGCTCAGGCTTTATCGCAAATATCACTGTACCATTGAGCAAGTGGTCATTTTCCTGAAACAGACCAACTCACCAGAAGTCTTTGTCGATCGCTTCCAAGTCCAAAATACCATTCACAGATATCGCGTCCTCCGTCTTTGGGAACAAGATCCTGCTCCTTTCCTCAGTGATGCTGCTCTACTCCCCCTCGCGCCTCTAACCCGTAGCAATACGCCGCGAGATCTGCTACAACAGGTAGCAGAGGCCACGCGCAAAATTCCTGACCCCAATCAACGCAAAGAAATCATCGCCTGCACTGCTATTATGTCTGGACTCATTCACAACCCGGAAATTATTCAAGACCTCTTCCGCGAAGATTTGCTAGAAGACTCTTCTTTCTATCAATTTATCCTGCAAAAAGGAATGAAGGAAGGGGTTAAACAAGGTCGCCAAGAAGGTCGCCAGGAAGCGGTCTTAATGATGTTACGCCAGAAAATTGGCACGATCGCAGCAGAGACGGAAGAGAAAATTTATGATCTTTCATTTACCCAACTCCAAGGGTTAATGGAAGCGATGCCTAACTTCCAACAACAGCAGGACTTAACTGAATGGCTTGCTAGTCTACCCCAATGACCGTTGATGAAGCCTTAACTTGGGTGGAAACGATCTGATCCGCATTTATGACCAGTTACACTGTGCGAGTCAACCCGTCGCTGTGATTGACCAGTTTTTAAACGCATTCTAAACCGGATCAGATCATTGAGGAGAGAAACATCACTCTTCTGGGTTATCTGGCTCTTGTGCTGAGGTAACCATTTCATCCACTACGGTTTGGAAAGAGGGCAAAGATTCGGTTGTTACAGCTTGAGTCAACAGTTCTGCCAGCACTTCCAAGTTGGCGATCGCCTTCACTTGCTCTTTTAACTCGGCTGGAACCTCCACAAAACGGACTGCCAAGATACGAAGGATAGCTTCTTGTTGTCCCTCAGCGCGTCCTTCTTCGCGTCCTTTCTCAATTCCAAAGCGTTCAATACTGGTAATGTAAGGCATGACTTTCTCCTTCTCTAAGGTTTCCATTTCTGCCCATAACCGCCGCTCTTCTGGTTCTGGAAGTTCCATCAGCCAGTCGATGAGCCGAAATAGCTCTACTATATCCTGGCGGGATAATCCTCGTTCATAGAGGCTTTTGACTAACCTAAGTTTGTTTGGATAGCCATTTTCTGGGTTTTCACCCATGGCTTGAGCGGCTCTATGAGCTTGAACTATGGCCGCAAAGGGGTTTGGGTCACTCTCTAGTTCACTGATATTGTAGTCTAGAAGCTTGACTATGGGAAAGTTTAAGCTCGACTTGCATCCCCACAGTTTTCGTTTGTAGCGATGGGGTCTCCAGGAGGCTCGCTCGTCGGCTAAGACGGCTAAACTGACCACTTGGCGACGATAGGTGTCGAAGAGCCTAGAGTTATAAATATACATGCGCTCGGCAAATTCCGATTGGGGCTGAGATTGGACTTCGATTCGATTTACTGATCCAGAAGCTTAACCCATGACTTGGGATGTTTTCCCTACTGCTCAGAACCTAGACGACATGGTAGCTTAGAAGCAGGCAGTTTCAATTCCTTCAAAGCTGATGGCGACTGATACAGGCGATCGCACAACCCTCACACTCAGTGTGGCAGAGCGACTCAAATTTTTAACCGAGCTGGTGATCTTCCAGGATCTGGCTCAAACAGAGTTTATGGAACAATTAGCGACTCATCTAGAAGAGGTGCAGTTTCCCGCAGACCATACCATTTTTACTCAAGGCGATCGCGGGGACTTACTCTATATTCTCTTTTCCGGTCGGGTCAAAGTCCATTTTGATGACGTGCAACTGGCCGAACTTGGCCCCGGATCGTATTTTGGTGAAATGGCGATCTTTGAATCTCGGCCGCGATCGGCTTCCGTGACCACCCTAGACCCTTGTCAATGTTTGGTTTTGACCCAAGAACAAGTTTATCAAGCCATCAAAGAACGGCCCAAAGTAGCCATCAAAATGATTAACGTTCTTTGCCAACGGGTGCGTAAACTCAATCGCCTATTTGGAGCATCTGAAGACATTTTTTATAACCAGGTACAACGGCAAGTTTTATCATGATCTCTACACAGTCTCTTGAACTTCTGAAAGATATCCCTCTCTTTGGTAATATTGAAGCTAAAGATGATGTTTTCTTAGCTGAAATAGCAGGTCAATTGGGAGAAATCGAATTTCCCGCCGGTCACACTATTTTCCGTCAAGATGAAATTGGTTCTTATCTCTATATTCTCGTATCTGGAGAAGTGGAAGTCCATATCGGCGGACTGAGGTTAGCTCACTTCAAACCGGGCGACTATTTTGGCGAAATGTCAGTTCTAGATTCCCAATCTCATTCGGCTTCTGTTACTGCTCTGGAAGAGTGTAAATGTTTGGTATTATCTCAAAAAAATCTCTATAAAACCATTGAGAAATATCCAGAGTTGGGATTAAATATCATTCGCTTGTTGTGTCAACGAGTTCGCACCTTAAACCGCCATATTACTGCCTGGTTACGAGGCTTGCTGACCATTGCTTGGGCGGATGGTGAATATAATCCAGAGGAGAAAGAATTGATTGCTGAATTAATTAAAGATGAGTTGGGGAGTAATATTAATTTGGGTTCCCTAAAACCGATTACGGGTGAAGAATTAGCAGCAGTTTTAGGGCGACAAACTTCAGTGGCAGAGAATTTTCTGCGGACTGGGGTGATTATGGCGTTGGCGAATGGTACTTATTCTGAAGAGGAAGATCGGGTATTACAAGAGTATTGCGCGGCCTTAGAACCTTCGAGTGAAGTCTTAGATGTGCTGAAGTTTTTATTGATTACTTCAGAAAGTTTACCGGAACAAAAACGGCAAGCGCTGATTGCTAAGTTGCAAGAGACTTTTCCGGAAGGCGATGTTTTGCATCCGGTGCGCGAGTGGTTAGATGGGTTAGATATTAATACGCCTTATATGGCTAGGTTCCTCTGTAAAATGATTCCTCCCCAATGTCCCTTTGAACGGGATATTAAGCTGTTTGGACATAAAATTGTCCATATTCCACCCATGTGTAAGTTAAATCCCCTTTATGAGCAGTTGGTGGGCTTGCGTTTCCGCGCTTTGTCCTATCTGGCAGATGATTGTAAAGAGGATATTTCGCGATATATTTAATATCAAATCCTTTCGCGATCGCTAATCCCTTTTTTGTGCGGAATATGGGAAAAAACACATCAGGATTTTTGTCGAGTCATGTCTAAAACGCGATTGACAGTGAGTTCTAGATCGAGGCCATAATCCGGCAAAACATCTGCACCAGAATAAATAATGGGTAAATTATCCCCTTCCCAAACCCAAATCTGCTGACACTCGCAATCAATTAACCAAGCGAGTTGCGTCCCGTTACTGAGACAGTGGAGGATCTTATTTTGTAAGTCTAAAGTACCTTGGTCAGGGGAGCGAATTTCAATTAGCCAATCTGGAGCGCCATTGAATGGCCCATCCTCATCAGAAAGTCGTTCCGCAGCAATGACCACAATATCGGGTACAGGCGAGTAAGGTGGAATAATACAGCGTAATTCTTGAATGGCTTCCAACCCATCGGCGCGAGTGTTGATGGTATTGACCAGATTACGTTGCAAGCGTGAATGAAAGAGGGTTGGCATGGGTTTTTGAATGACTCTCCCCTCAATTAATTCCCATGCTGGAGACAACTCAATATTTGATTGAGCCAAAAACTCCGCTAGAGGAACGGTTGCAGTTAACTGTGACATGGACATCTCTCTAAAAGCAAATTGAGGCAAGCACCTGTTTAGCTATGGTTGATTTTAAGCGATCGCAAATATAATTTCTTCTCCTGTAAGGAGAATGACATTTCCCTCTATATTACAATGATGTTTCTCGTTATGGTGAAGGGTTTAGGGGATGGAACAATCGAAGATGAATGTGGTAATTGAGCGAGTCTCTTATGGGGAACAAGAGGAGGCGATCGCCTCTATTCGCATAGAAGTGTTTCAAAACGAACAAAAAGTTGATCCGAGTTTAGAGTTTGATGGCTTAGATGAACAAGCGGATCATCTCCTCGCTTATCTGGAATCTAAACCCGTGGGAACCGCGAGGGTACGACAGCTCAATGCTGAAACCGCAAAAATTGAACGGTTGGCGGTTTTAGCTCCGTTTCGCGATCAAGGAATTGGGCGAAAATTAATGATGAAAGCCTTAGAACTGACTCAATCTTATGGGGTTAATGAGGTGATTATCACGGCTCAACTCTATGTTCAATCTCTTTACGATCAGCTTGGATTTATACCAGAAGGGGAAGAGTTTGTAGAAGCGGGAATGCCTCATATAAAGATGCGGAAAAAATTGCATGACTAAGGAAGTATTGGGGAAATACAGCATTTTTCGCTGTTCTGCGGTACATTTTGATCCCCCTTTCATGTCCGCTTGCGGAAAATCCCCCTTAAAAAGCAGGGGGTT